>CANEHP010000130.1 GCA_947427325.1 uncultured Clostridia bacterium
TGCAAGTGTTTCGGAAATGCTGAGGATAAGGATTAAAATGCAAAAATAATCGGCAGGGTTTGAATTTTTGGCGCTTTGTTTAATTTGCACAAAATTTCGGGGGTTTTCCACGGTTTTAACAGGGCGTTGACATTTTGGATTTTGCTTGTCAATTTTTTGGATTTTGCGTGGCAGACAACAAAACTCATTTCTTCCAAATTAATTCGATTTTGCTAGAGTATCAATCAATACTATTTTTTCAATTTTATTTAGGATGATGTCTATGACATTTAAAATTTTTCGAAAGAAATGCTACAAACTTGATATTTACAAAACATGGATCTATGCTTGTGTCGGAATCACTGGCACCAATAATCAAATGGAGTACAAACAAGCTCCCTTTTCCTCATTTTCAAATGAATTGATTAATTTGGCTGATTGCCTTCTTTCCTAAGTATCTTGCTTCATGGGCGAGCTAATGCGCTCACAATGACAGCAGCGTACAGGAATTGAAGTCTACAATAATATCCTGCACAGATTCATTTTTGAAACTGTTTTTGTGCAAATCACAAATGCACTCATTAAATCTAAAGAGCATCTCAAATTTCGTGAACACTATTGCTGGGTTAAAGCTCACCGTAGACGTAAAAACCATTGTCGCTATTTGTTGTATGTTCTTAACTGCTATCCGAAATATACTCTCGAAGCTTGAGACTTACTCCGCAAACGGATATTTTGCCAACAAGCTTACGGAACATTTTGTGGTGATTTCCAAATCTGAGGGTCTTGCAATTCATAGAAAACGTTGATACATTCTCATAAGATGAGGTGTCGATGCCTGCTTTTAAATTTTTAGCTCGCTTTAGAGCGGCTCGACTTCGTGTATCTTTTTTCTTTGAATGCTTATTTCTTGCATTCAAACTTTCTCCTTGCTATAATACTGCGCTTGTTTACTAAATAAATCCGCATATATCCCTTTATTTTTCATAAGTTCATCGTGTGTACCTTCTTCAACTACGGAGCCGTTATCAAAAACAATAATTTTATCTGCACTAACAGTTGTAGACAATCGATGCGAAATATAAATTACCGTTTTATCTTTGTTTATTTCTTTAATGTTTTGAAATAATTCATACTCGGATTCAGCATCTAAAGCACTTGACGGTTCATCAAGTATCAATAATTGATACCGATTATAGAAAGCTCGAGCCAAGGCAATTTTTTGCTTTTCACCATCAGACAAATCAACACCTGATTTTGAAAATTGCTTTGTTAAAATTGAATCCCACTTGTTGGGTAATTTATTGATTTTATTCGAAATACCGGCAAATTTAAGCGCTTCAATAAGTTGCCCCTCGTTATAATCAAAAGAAAAAGTAATATTTTTTTGAATTTCAATTGGCAAATAAAATGGTTTTTGCATTGCAGCGGACATGTTAAGAAGCAATGATGACATATCTAACTCTGAGTAGTCAACATTATCTATTATAATATGACCTTCCAACGGCGGTAAAAGACCTAACAGCATCTTAATAAAAGTTGTTTTTCCCGATCCGTTTTTACCGACAATTGCAATCTTTTCGCCACTTTTTATTTTAAGCGAAATATTATTTATTGCAAATCCTGTTTGTCCAGGATAAGAAAATTTAACATTTCTTACATGAATTTCCTTAAACTTTTCTAATTTTTTAGTTCCACGACTCACATATTGATTATCGTTCAAAAAGTTAATATATAAATTTGCCTCTTTGATTTTATTTGAGAAATCTATATTCATACTTAACAATTGATTAAAACTTTCCGTAAATTGTTGTATTGCAGCAAAAAGGGTAGAATAAGTTGCAAAATCGATGACATCTTTAAACAGCAGATAACCAAAATAAATATATGAAATCAGTTGTTGACCACTATTTAAAATTATTGCTGTAAAATTCCATTTAAAACGTTCTGAATCTTTCTTAGCCTCATAAACAGCATTTTCAAGACTGTTACCCAAAAGAAGCCTTTTTATAAACTTTAAGCCGCCATTGATTTTAATTTCTGACACGAAATTTTTATCCATAAACATATTTGTTAGAAAATTATGCAATCTCACCCGAGGGAGCCTTTCGTTTTGCTGATATTCAAACCACATTTTATTTGTTTTTCTCATACACAAATGAGCTAATATTATAGCAGTAAATAAAGCAACAACTACAAACGGATTAACCCTTGCTATAATATATGAAATACAAACTATTGAAATTAAAACAGCAATAAAATCTGAAATCAGTTTAATTATGCTGTCTCCTGCTGATTCGGTATACGTCATTGCTTTTGTAATAGAATCGTAATAATCATTATCTTCAAAAGAAAGCATATTATTTTTGGTAATTTTATCGTAGATTTTGCTTTTAAGATCAAGAAGTATATCCACAAGATTTAAATTTTGTTTAATAGCTGATTTTCTTTCCCAAAAAGAGTAAAAAAGTGAAAATAATATTGCACCAGTAATATATGCGCAACCTTTAATAAAATTTTTTTCTTCAAGAATTGCGTTTAAAAAAAGCTTGGGCAAGACAACAAAAAGCATTGAATTGAAGGAAGCAAAAAAAATATTCAATATATATATAAAATAATATGATTTATGTTTTTTCCAAGCACTTATAAAAAAATAACTGTTTGCCCTTACAAATAATTTAAATTCTCCAAATAATTTAAATTTACTCATTTGTTACCCTCCATAATTTTTGCTATGTTAGGAAGTTCCATTTTTAAATTCTTTAATCCATTTCCTTAACTACGCTCTTTCATGCAATAATGTTTTTTCCTTACACGAAATTCTAACGAAAACTTTCATAAAAATCGCTATGATTACGGATTTTCTGAAGGAAAGAGCCATCTGAGAATCCACCATATATCAAAATCATAAGGCATCATCATTTTTCACCTCCCGTCTAAAAATAGAAGTTGCTTATGCTATTGTTATAGCATAAGTAACTTAATTTTTCAAGAGGTTTTCGGTGAACGGTAGCTATTTCGGGGGTGAACGGTAGTTTTTTGTCATTTTTGGTCTATCTCGATCAAAAAATCTATTAAAACAAATCTATATTCGGTAATATCAACTCAGCTACAAAATGAGTATCGGAACATTTGTATATAAGTTCACCGCCATTTTTTTCGGCACACCTTACCGCATTTCCCGAACCAAAGCCATGATACTTTTTATCATGCTTTTCTGTTGTCAAAATATTATCCACAATTTCAATTTTATGAGAAATCGTATTTTTTATTGTAAAAAACAGATTTTTCCCCAAGAGCTTAACCGAAACTTCTACAGACTTTTTTTCGGAGCATTCCGCAGCGGTAAAGGCATTATCAAACAAATTATAAAATATTGTGCAAATATCCATATTATTAATGCGAAGCGTCGGCGGTATTCTGCCAACAATATCTACTGATACATCGGGATGCTTATCTGATTCATCTTTTAAAATAGCACTTATCAAATTATTTCCGATCTGCAGCTCCGAACGCAGATTTTTCACAGAAGCTCCTATATTGTCAAAATATTTTTCTAACTCGTTATACCTTTTTTCATTGAACAAAATCCTCATACAATTCAGATGATTGTTTATGTCGTGACGAAATTGTCTTGTTTCCTCCTCTTTTTTAAGTAACATTGTGTAATATTGCTCTTGGCTTCGAATCAATTTTTCATTTATTGTCGAAATTCTCTCAAAGTGATTTTTAGATATATGATTCATGATTAAAATTATTGAAGTCAATAAAAAAACTATACTTCCAACAACAAGGCAAACTGCCATTATTTTTGTTAATTGATCACCTGACCTATCATTAAGCTGATATGCAGTAACAAACATAGATAATGAAATTTCGCCAATCATAATCAAAATCAAATATGATTTTCTCACATTTTGTGGCAATATGTGCTTTTGTCTTGAGTAAAGCGTCCTTGCAATTAGGCAAATAGTAAAAATTGTAGCTATATTTATGGAATTAATGATTACATGTTTTGTTGTATCATTGGCAATCTGAGAATATGATTGATTATTAAAAACCAGCCATAAAGTCGCAACAAGCATGTCTAAGATGCTAATGCCAAAGCATGAAATAACCGTAAAAATTATACGATTGTTTCCACGTACTATAAATAGTGTCAGTAATATACTAATCAATGTATATATTGGCAAATGCTGCCTCATTTCAAAGTTTGCCGATAAAATCAAAAGAATAATTGCGCACAATCCAAAAAAAACTATCCTTTTTACCGGCTGTAACTTAAATCCAAAAACAAATATCATAATTGGCATCAATTTCAGTAATTCTACAACAAAGCCAAGCGCCACCTCTGAGAAATTTTTAAGAAAATCCATACTACATTACCTTTGCATATTTTTTGATGTAGTCAAAAAAACCATTTTTAAAAGGAACAACATTTCGCCTTGATATATCTAATGGCTGTTCAATCCCCTTCATAATAACCTGATCACTTTTCAAAATAGTCGAAACATATAAATAAGATACTATAAAAGATTTGTGTATTTGATAAAAATGCTCTGAACCGATTTGTTCTTTCCAATATTTAAGCGGCTTATCGGTATCATAAACACTTCCCGTTTTTCCGTAAATATACGTTCCGTCACCGTATGCCTCAAGATAAACAATATCTGTAAGTTTAAGATATACTTTTTTCCCACTTCTGTCCGATAACAAAATATGCTCCGTATTCAATATTTCCATTTTGGCTTCGGAAAACGCTTCATTAAATTTTTCATTGTCAAGCGGCTTATCCAAAAAGCGAAATGCCTTTACTTTAAAAGCGTCGGGCATAAACTCTGTGTGACTGGTCATAAATATTATCATTCCGTCATACTTTCGTTCACGCAATGAAAAAGCTGTATTAATGCCGTTAATTCCCGTCATTTCTATATCAAAAAAAATTATATTGAAATCCAGCGAAGAACCCAAAAGCTCCTCACCAGAAGTATATTCCGAAATCTCACACTGTTCACTTTGCTCTTTAAGCTTTGCGACCACATCATCTATAAAGATTTGCTCATCGTCACACACAGCTATTTTATAAGTCATACCAATTCCTCCAATAAATTGCTTTTTTATTATATACTACTTCGAGTAAAAATGCAATAGTACAAAAGCCATTAAATTTTCATGCATATCTTCAACAAAACATGATATAATAAATGGACAGAAAACAAAACTTGCTTTCGTAAATTCTTCAAATACAGGCAAGACCATAATAAATCGGTTATTAAATACGGTTTAACAGCGGCTCACAATTTTTAGAATGACGGCTGACAGCCTTATGCCACCAGATTCAGCCTGTCAACACATCTCCTCTTAGTCTCCATAGAAGAATGCACATATCGGTTAAGCGTGATATTTACATTTGAGTGTCCAAGCAGTTCGCTCACCGTCTTAGCGTCAAACCCACTCTCGATGCACACGGTAGCATAAGTGTGGCGCAGCAAATGAAAATTGGCATTGCGAATGCCGCAATTTTTAAGAACAGCCTTAAAACGATTTTGCATAGTGCGAGGCTCAATAGGCTTGCTTGTGCCCGATAAAATATAATATTCTTCGAATCGCTTCTCCTGCTTCAAAATATCAAGTATAAATGGTGCGGTCATAACCGAATTCCTTTATGGAATTTTCCGCACATTCATCGGGAAGGCGCATACCATCAAATTTTTCCACGATTTCATTGTCCAAAAAATCACGGCACCGAATATTTTCCCGAAGGCTTTCACGAAACTCCTCCACTTCGTTGTTCCGCTTAGCTTCGGAAAAAGAAAACTTATACAAAGGCTTCATTGCAACACGTCCTTTCGCACATCGGCAAAACGCCTCTTTCCCTCAAAAATTCGTACAAAAACAGTCTCCCCTTCATCGTCCAGCATGTGTGCATAGAGGCTTTGTTTTCGGCATATTTGTAGGTTTTGCTCTGCGTATATCCGTTGTTGGCGTATTCGGCATACAGAACCCAAGAATTGCGAATGGGATACTGGATTCCGTACTCATGAAGCATTTTGTTAAAGGCAATCGCCGACATTCCGTAATCCTTTGCGATCTGCGTTACGGGTACATTGTTCGTACTATTCAGTATTTCATCGTAATACCTTGCTTTGACTGACAAACGAGCATTTTCAACCGAAAGGTCGGTGTTCCTTTTCTGCTCGTCCGCAAGAGCCTGCAAAATCTCGATAAGGTTTTCGGGTTTGCAAAGGCTTTGGTACAAGGCTTCGGGTGTGAAGTATGCTCCGTATTTTCTCAGCGAGGGCAAAATTTTAGAAGTGACCCAATGCTTAAATTTTTTTG
>CANEHP010000131.1 GCA_947427325.1 uncultured Clostridia bacterium
TATCTTTTTAAAGGTGTCGAATTTTGGCTTGCAAAATTCTCTTTTTGTGATATAATATCCTTATATAAAAAATACCTCGCTTGAAAGGATTTCATAAATGTTCATATTAAGGAATTTAAATACATCGGAAAAAATAATAAAGAATTTTCAGATTCCCGCTTTGGCGTTTTTAATTTATCCCATTATACTTCTGCTTTGGTGTTTTAATTTTAATATCGCAGTGCTTATTGCTTTGGGAGCTGTTTGCTGTGCAGCTGTTTCGGCTTTGTTTTTTACGCTTCGCCTTAATAAAGTAATGCTCACAAACTCTGTTTTAGGCTATGTTTTTACGGCGGGGATCAGCGTCCTGTTTTTTATTTGGCACTATTCCTTATATAAAAACATATCAATGAGTATTGCCCTTACCCTTATAATTTTGAATTGTTGTAATATTCTTCTGTCATACTTTTTCAAGTATGGCTGCGACGGTAAGCTGCATCCCAAAAACCTTGCCTTTGCGGCATTCGGCGCAGCTGCCCTGGCTTTTACGCTGTTTATTTATCTTCCCAGCGATTCCTTTATCAATAACCTTAAAAACTTTGATTTTACATATCAGGATTTTATTTTCTTTATGCTGCTGCCCTGTTTTGCATTAGTTTTAATAGTTGAGGCAATAAGTCTGTTCTTTAACGAAAAATTCCTGAACCTTTACCTGTCGCTGCTGGCGGGTATAAACCTATGTGTTTTTGTGCAATGCACCTTTCTGAACAGTAAGCTTACCATTCTTGACGGAGAGGCTATGAATTGGGACGATTATACGGGTTATTCCGTTTTAAGCTCGGTTATCCTTTTGATTGTTCTTGCATTGCCTTTTATATTGCAATTTGTATTTAAAAAGCTTTGGAAAGCGGTTGTAAAGAAAATTCCTCTTTTCGTGGGCCTTGTGGAGGGCGTTTCCTTGATTATTTTAGTTATTGCTTCCCAGGGAGAAATGTTTAAGACCGATTCTCTCATTCTTTCGGGAGACGAGCAGTACACCGTATCTTCACAGAAAAATATTATAACAATTTGCCTTGACGCCACCGACAACGAGTACATAAAAGCCGCCTTAAAGGACAAGCCCGAGATCTTTGAAGGCTATGAAGACTTTACCGTATACACAAATACCTGCAGTTATTTTGACTCTACCTTTCAGTCCTTTACGCAGATATTTTCGGGATATGAGGAGCTGCCGATTTATGAAGTCGACAAATGGAATCATGACGCCTGGAGCTGTGAAAGAGGCATAGAATTTTTCAAAAGATTTCACGATGCAAACTACAAAATGAATTTCTTTGTGGATGCAAGCTGGGATTTATCACTGTTACAGGGAAGGGTTGACAATATCAAGGCAAGCTCCGTTAAACAATCTTTAAGCGCTTACATGGGTGTTGTAAATGATTTTAACCGTCTCACCGCATATCGCGCAATGCCCTTTGCCTTAAAAAGATTTTTTACGGTAGACGATTTGAATATAAATCGGAACTTCAGCTACGGGGAAGGGTTTAATTACTATAACGATGATTTTGAAGAAGATATAGACGCCATGAAGCTTGCCGACGGCAGCCAGAATTATTTTGTGGTAGAGCATACATGGGGCGCTCACACGCCCTTTGACAGGGATAATTTTATGGATACCACCGAATATCTTTTCGATATGGTGGCAAAGTATTTGGATAATTTAAAAAAATTTGGAGTATATGATAATTCCACCATTATCATAATGGCAGATCACGGTTCTCATAATATAACCAAATATCCCAACTCTACACCTCTTTTTATGATAAAGGAAGCAGGCAGAAAATCGGAACGGCTCACCGTAAACGCTGCGCCTATATACTATACCGACCTTATGTCGACTTATCTTGTTAATGCGGGACTTTTTGACGAGGAAAAGGATCGGGAGCTGTTCGGAAATTCCATTTATGATTTTAAAGAGGGTGACAAAAGGGAAAGAACCGCACACTACCGTGTTGATGATAAAGACTATCCTCCCTCAAAGGTGTCGCCCTTGGTACCGTCCTTCGGATATAATGTAATTTATTCTTACAGTTATATCGGCGACAGCTCGGACTTGCTTAAGGCTACGAAAAAGGGACCCGATCGGATAGATCATATGGAAGAAGACGCATCTTAGGGAAGGCGAAGGCGTTTATACCCGCTTTTAAGAAAAGCGGCGGGAATTTTTAACCGAAGCGGCAAAGCTCTTTTGGGGATAAAACTAATTCTTGTGAGGTCGGTAAAAAATCAGCGCTGTATTTCCGAAAGCGGGTAAATCACAGCCCGGCTTATTGACGGAACAAATTTCAAAAATAAAACAGGACTGCATTTTCTGCCCGTTTTTCAAGCAGAAAATGCAGCCCTGTTTGGATAGACAAGAATTTAAAATTTTACGGCTTTTGCACTGATCCCACAGCTTTAAAAAGACTTAGTACCGGAAGCTTTTAAATTTCTGCGGGTTTTGAAACTCTTTTTAAATCGGTAAATTACCGACAAGTTTTTTGAGAGAAGAATAAATCGGCACAAGGTTTCTTTGGGCGTACAGAAAGTCGTTTTTTACAGCACCTAAGTTACTGTAAAATAAAAATCACTTTTTGCCTTTGGAAGCTTTTGAAGTCTTTTTTGCAGCAGACTTAGGAGCTTCCTTTACGGCGGCTTTGGGCGTTTCCGCCGCAGCGGGCTTAGGCGCTTCTTTTACGGTAGTTTTGGGAGCTTCCACCGCAGCAGGCTTAGGAGTTTCTTTTACGTCGGCTTTGGGAGCTGCCGATGCGGCAGCCTTAGGCGCTGCCTTTTTTACAGCCGGTTTTTCATCGGTCTTAGCCGCTTCCTTTTTAGCGGGTTCTTTCTTGGCGTTTACCAAGAACATCAACTGCTTTGCCGCCTCATGATCCCCGTCGACGGCAAGCCTTCCGGCCTTAACGGCGTCAATAACCTCTAATTTGCCTGCGGCGATTGCCTTTAATGTTTCTCCGTCGGCCTCAAAAATAACGTCTCTGTCCACATAATCGTAAGGCTCAACGGACAAAGCGCCGTTTTTATATGCCGCATAAAAAATTCCTTCGCCTTCTCCCGTAATGTTAAATTGAAATGCAAATTCCTGTGTAAAATGCGAAGGGTTTGCCTTAACAAAGTATTTTTTTACATCCTTGAATATCTGCTGGTAAGTCATACAATTTCCTCTTTTCATAAGTATAAGTATCAATAGTATAAGTATCAATTAACAATCTGTCTTTATAATATGCGGGGTCTCTTTGCAAAGACAGATTTTAACATTGAGCATCAGTTCAATGTTAAAAAGGGTAAGAACTTGTTCTCATAGAAATTGGCATGCATCTTTTCGGCAAATTTTGCCGATGACTGCGTCAAAATTCCTTGAAATACACGAGTATTCCTGCGGAATTTTTCCTTGTCCTCCACAAAATTTGCTCGAAAATCTGCGCACCATTCCTATGAGAACAAGTTCTAAGAAATAATGAAAGGGAAAATATACCCGTTTGTGATTAACTAATATGTTGAAGTATAGCACAAAAAATTCTTTAATTCAATATTTTTTCAAAAATAAAGTTTAAGAGACAGATAAAATAGTAGGAGCTGACAAAAATGTAAAAAAACGCACGTATTTTTTGTACAAAAAATTAAAAAATTTAATATATAAGCCATTCAAGCTGCAACCCCGTTGCAGCCGCATCCGTTTAACCGAAAGTGGAACAGGGGATGTAAAAAATGAAAGCTTACAGTTTAATGACAGTTGACAGCTGTGGAACGGCTTCGCCGATTTTTAATATCATTAGTCGGTTTTATCACCTTATGCGGATGCGGCATTTTTTAAAGAAACGGCTTGAATTGTAGGCAGAAACGTAAAATTTCAAATCCGTCGGCGAAGCCGACACCTCAACTGTCAATTTTTTAGTATCATATAAAGCCTAAAGGGAGTTTCCAAATAATTCGGGCAAGGATTGACAAAAACAACACGGTTTGATATAATAAACTCAATAAAGAGAAGAAGCAAAGAGAAGAAGCCGCTTATCTGTATTTATTGAATGGGTAAGCACTATTTTAAGTGATTTACCGATTTAGTGCGGGTAAATGAGTTTAAAGTAAAAAGGTCGCTTTAAATGAATTATAAAATAAAAAAAGAAGAAATATTCAGCATACCGAATATTTTAAGCCTCTTTCGTATTCTGCTGATTCCGGTGTTTATTGTGCTGTTTGTTAACTCCAAAGGCAATACGGGGTTTCACATTGCCGCAGTTGCAGTATTGGCTCTTTCGGGACTGACTGATATGTTGGACGGAAAAATCGCTCGGCATTTTAATATGATAACCGAGCTGGGAAAGGTGCTTGACCCTGTTGCGGACAAGCTGACCCAATGCGCCATTATGATATGTCTTACAATGCGCTATCCCCTTTTGTGGACGTTTATCGGCGCTTTGGCAATAAAAGAGATAACCATGGCGGTTTTGGGAATGGTATTTTTAAGAAAGGGCAGAAAGCTGAAAGGCGCACACTGGTACGGAAAGGTTTCTACGGTAGTGTTTTATCTTGTTATGATGGTGCTTCTTATAGTACCTGATGAGATACCCTTTGAGCTGTCTGCGGCTTTAATTATTTTAAGCGGCGCATTTATGATATTTTCGTTTATAATGTACATTACGGTTTACTTTAATATGGCGAGAGATATTAAGGAAAATAAGCCCAACAAAATGTATTGATAAAGAATAAAATTAAAGCGTCAAGGGTTTGACCACGGATTTTTATTAATTGGGCTTGCCGCTTGTTAGACCGTTGTTTCGGATAAAGGAGCGCATTATGTTTGAGTTTTTTAAAAGTTTATTTAACAAGGTTACTCCAATAAAAGCAGGCGAGCCTGTTCATATTGATATTACAAATAAAAAAATTAAAATTAACGGCAACAAAATATCCATTCCCTGCGATATCGAAGCGCTAACTTTAATTTTAGGGCAGCCAAGGGCGCAGCATTATGAAACAAAGCCCGATGATAAGGCAGTTTTGGAGGAAATGCACAATGATGCTTCGGTTACAGACCGTGTAAACTATATGTGGGATAGTGTGGGAATAAAGTGCTACACATTAGACGGAAAAACGGTTAATACCTTTAGCATTGAGCTTAACAAGGGCACATTAGAGTACCCCCATATACCTCAAAAATTATTTGAAGGCACGCTTACCATAAACGGACAGCACTGGCTTCCCATAATAAAATCCGGTTGGGACGGAACGGTAATTCAAAAGCAAAGGGTCGGCTGTTACAGCTTATGTGCGGAATATGTCGATATAGATCAGGATGTGAATTCAAGAACGGAAAAAGATTACACGGGAATTGAAGTTACATTGCCTTGATACGGGCGGAATTATTATCTAAAAATTAAAAAAATTTTTAAAAAGGTATTGACATTTTCTTAAAATGATTGTATAATTATCAGGTAATAAGTCGGGGTGTGGCGCAGATTGGCTAGCGCGCTACCTTGGGGTGGTAGAGGTCGCCTGTTCAAATCAGGTCACTCCGACCAAGCAAACCTCTTATTTTGCTGACGCAAAATCGGAGGTTTTTTGTTTACGATTTAGGGAAAACCCCGATGGTTTCCTCCCGAACCCCCCTTTCATTCCGAAAAAGAAAAGCTAAGACTTTTTCGACACTCTGAAAGCCCGCAGGAGATAATCCTGCGGGCTTTGTGATTCACTGATTAGCCTTGCATTTTTATTTTCAGCTTAAGCCTTAGCCTATCGGAAACCCCGGCAATAAATTCCGCATTTGCGGGTTTCCTGCTTTTTGCGAGAACCGTTTTATTGAAATATTGATTCAACGCTTCCCTGTTTCCCTTATTCCAAGCCGTTCCTATAGCCCGGCTTATGCTTGAAGCCACACGGGAAGAGGTTGTACCAAATTCCGCAACAAGGGTAGGATACAGAAGCGCAGTGGCTGCAATAACCATTTCACTGTTTTCCGTGCATAAAATCAGGGCACGCTTTAAATACCGATACCCTTTGATATGCGCAAGTATCCCAAATTGTCGTATAATTTCTGTCACTGTTACTTCAATGTCAATTTCTGTTTTCACTGTTTTCACCTTTTATGTTGATAAAATGTTGCAAAAAGTATTGCTTTTATAGCGAATTGATGGTATCATTAAATTAATAAAAAGAAAAGCCGGGTGAAAACATTGAAAACAGAAA
>CANEHP010000132.1 GCA_947427325.1 uncultured Clostridia bacterium
CTCATAGTAAGTGCTACCGCTAAATTGCACTGTTGCATTTACTTTGAGAATTTACATCTGTCTAAATTTTTAAGCTTTTTTCAAAAAAGGGATTGACAACGGAAAAAAAACGGCTATAATATAAGTGTATTAACTGTACTAATTGAAACATACGTAATAGGACGGTTTGTTCTATGCAAACAGCAAAGCAAATTTAACAAAGCAAAATTAACATAATGCAGGAAAGGAATTATTATGAGCGGCGAAACAATTCTTGAAATCAAGGGCTTATCCAAAAGCTTCGGGAAAAAGGAAATTTTAAAAGACATTAACCTTACCGTAAACGGCGGCGAGGTGTTTGGATTTTTGGGACCAAACGGTTCGGGCAAAACCACCACGATTAAGCTTATGCTCGGTCTTTTGAATTACGGCAGCGGCTCTATCAAAATTTGCGGCAGTGAGGTCAAGTCCGAATTTGAAAAGGCTATTGCCAATATCGGCGGCATTATTGAAAATCCCGAAATGTACAAGTACCTTACAGGCAGACAGAACCTTATGCAGTACGCCCGTATGCAGGACGGAATAACAAAGGAGCGTATGGAGGAGGTTATAGACATCGTCCACCTGAGAGCAAGGATCGACGACAAAATCTCCAAATATTCATTGGGTATGCGTCAAAGATTGGGTATTGCGCAGGCTATACTTCATCACCCCAAGCTCCTTGTTTTGGACGAGCCTACCAACGGTCTTGATCCTGCGGGAATAAAGGAGCTTCGTGATATTTTTAAGCGCCTTGCTCATGAGGAGGGCTGCGCCGTTTTCGTTTCAAGCCATATGCTTGCGGAATTGGAGCAGATGTGCGACAGAGTCTGCGTAATTAATCACGGCGTGGTTGTGGACAATATGACTATGGAGGAGATCCGCACCGAAAAGCAGGGCGACAGCCGTCAGAGCTACCACATCGACACACGGAACAAGGAGGGCGCAATTAAGGCTGCGGAGGAAATGGGAATTGATTATACCCTTTATGACGGACAGCTTGCCGTTATGGTAGAAAAGGCAAATATTTCAAAATATATCAAGAAACTTGCTCTTGCAGACGTGGACATTGAAGCGGTTATACCCATTCAGAAATCTTTGGAGGACGCATTTATGGAAATCATCGGCGATACTCCCGAGGGCGGAGTGGGACAATAACAAATATGAGAATAAGTTCTAAAAAGAAGTGCGGAAAATGAAAAAGAAAAAGAAAAAACTTATAGCTCTTTCGGTATTGGCGGTTGTGTTGGCGTCCTCTGCCCTGCTGCTTTACAAAAATTCTCACCTGTTATATATTGCAGGGGAATATCTCGGGGTAAGCTGCAAAAGGGTTAATATGGAGAAAACAGAACCCGAGAGCCTGACCGCCTTTACATTAAACGAGCTTGAGCTAAGAAGCGGCACGGAGCTTAATCAAAGCCTGCTGCTGACAAACAACAAATATCTTTTAGTACATAATTTCATTCCCGATGTTTCCGAATACAAGGAGACGGGGGTGTTTATGAACAGCTGCATGAAAGAAGCTTATGCAAAGCTTTCCGCAGCGGTAACGGAAAAAACCGACAGCAGGCTGTATGTTTCAAGCGATTTAAGAACCTATAAGGAGCAGGAAGAGGTATTCGCCCAAAAGCCCGACGTCGCCATAAAGCCGGGAGCGAGCGAGCATCAGACAGGGCTTGCCCTTGACGTGTATGTAAAAAACTTTGCGGGGGAAGGCTTTGTAAAATCAAGGGCGGGGCAATTTGTAAATTCGGAAAGCTGGAAGTACGGCTTTATTATCCGCTATCCCTCTTTCGGGAAGGGAAAAACCGAAATCGCCTTCGAGCCTTGGCATATCCGCTATGTGGGCGAGCCTCATGCGAAAATTATTTATAACAATCATATTACCCTGGAGGAATATATAGAGTCGCTTGAAAAAGGCGAATGGTACGAATCGGAGGGTTATCTGATATCAAGGCAGGAGCTTTCGAAGGACGGAAAGCTCAAACTGCCCCAAAGCTATTCGGAGGCGGTGATCTCTCCCGATAATACAGGCTGTTATATTATTACTTTAAAAATAAGCGATTCATAAAGCGAAGCTTAAGGCGGGAATTTACCGCCGCCTTAAAAATCCCCTCGGTTTTTCAAAATTCATCGTTCCACAAATTCATTATAAGATAAGGAGTGCAAACTTTATGCATGGAGTTTTAAGACTTATACAAAATGAGCTGTCAAAAATCTTTTGTCAGCTGAGCTGGAAAATACTGACATTGCTTTTACTGCTTCTGTCGGTGGGACTGCCCCTGCTGAATTATGTAATGACAAGCAATTATGAATACGGAAGCTTTTATGCAAATGCGGAGCAAAACGCAAAGGACTATGAAGAGGGCAGCATAGCAAGAGAGTATTACGAAGCCGCCGCCGAGGGATACGGATTTTTTGCCGATCAGGGCTTTACGGAGGGGACATGGCAGTATGAAAACTACATAAGCGAATACGCAGGGGCTTTGGAAAACATAAAGGGCTGTAAGCTTTACCTTGAGGGCAAAAAAATCGACGAAATACTTGCATATTTTAACATTGACGGAGTTTGGCTTGTTCATCAGGTGAATAACGGCGAAGAAAGCTGGAGCGCGGAGTATTCGGGCGGTCTTGACAACGGAACGCAGTTTGAAGACAATGCCGGAAATATTATATTTGACGAAAATATGGGCACTGTGACCGATCAGGAGAAAAGCGTACCCTTTACTCCCGAAATTGCCGAAAAAATAATAAAGGAATTTGAAAAAAGGGAAGAGACCGTTAAGGAAAAGGTAAAACAGACCTTTGAAGAATACGCGGGCGAGCAGATAGATCCTCTCAATCAATTATATCAGCAGGCAAAAAAGGATTATGAAAAAGCAAAAACCGCTTTTAATGCAAACAAGCAGGAAATAAAAGAATATACTGCGGCAAAGCTTGCAAAAGAGGGCTGGGATATTCTTTTCGACGGGCTGGAAAGAATCGACCTGAAAAATGTATCCCCGGAATTTCAGAACAGCTTTTCCAATAATCTTTTCGGTGTGGCAAACATAATTCGGCAAAGCTCCCAATATGCTCAGATATCGGAAAAGGATTTTAATACGGACGGCTACGGAGTGCATTTTCAAGGCAGCCTTTACGATGATTATGACGATTATCTGGCGGCGGCGGAGCAAAGGCAGGAGCAGTATTATCGGACGGTTAAAAAGTACGCCTACGGGCTGGAGCATGATCTGCCCATAAACGATAACTTCGGCAGCACCCGCAGAAAGGTAGAGGAGTGCCTGCAAATAAATATTTCCGTAATCATGTTTATGGGAATTTTTATGGCGGCGGTAATCGTGGCAAGCGAGCATACCTCGGGAGCGATCAGGCTGTTGATGATACGTCCCAGAGCAAGGTGGAAAATACTGTTTTCAAAGCTGTGCTGTCTGCTGATCTTTATAGCGGGCTGGATAATTTCCGCTTCGGCTTTGGCAACGGTAACAAATATAATGCTTTACGGCTTTGACGATTTGGCAACGCCCTATATTATGGTAAGCGATGAGGCCTTTGAGGTTGCGCCGTTCCTGTATTATCTGTGGAAGCTTACCGTTTGCAGCCTGCCGGGACTCAGTATGGTATTCCTTGCGTTCCTTATGTCGGTATTTGTAAAGCGGTCGGTGGTATCTATGGCAATACCCATGATGATAAATATTTTCGGTGCGCCTGCGTCAACCTTGTTTACGGGAAGAGCCTGCAAGGTATTCCCTCCGCTTAAGCTCACCCCCATACCTTATTTTAATTTATCCGGCTTCTGGGGCGATCCCTATGAGCAGCTTAATATATATAATTCTCCCCTGGATCACGGCTTGACCCTCGGTATGGGCGTGCTTATGTTTGTGATTTATTCTTTGCTGCTGATAGTTTTGTCCTTTATTGTGTTTAAGAAGCAGCAGATCAAGAATTAAGCCTATGGGCTTTCAGGCAAGGGGGATACTGTTATGCACGGAGTATTGAGACTGATACAAAACGAGCTGTCAAAAATTTTTCATCGGATTAGCTGGAAAATTTTAACCCTGCTTTTACTGCTTCTGTCCGTGGGCGCACCCATATTGCGTTATTTTGCAAGTGCGGGCTACGATTTTTCGGACTACTACATAAGAGTCTGCCCGACGGCGGAGGCAAAAGCCCAATTCTGCCCCGAGGGCAGCATAGAAAAAGAATATTACCTCACCCTTGCCGAAGCCTATAATTATTTTGTCCAACAGGGTTTTGACAAGGACAGCTGGCAGTTCGACAACGCTTTTGACGGATATGCGCGGAGTATGGACTCGCTGAGAGGCTGTCAGCTTTACATTGAGGGCGGAGATATTGTGGAAATATCCGATTATTTTTCCATTGACGAGGTGGATATTTATTGGGACAATAACAACACCCGGCATGCCGTATATCACGGTTATCTGATTGACCGGCTGAATCTTCGGCAGACGCCGCAGGACGAATCCGATTCCGAGCAAGCGTCCCGCAGCGCCGTCCGAAACATGGCGGCGGAGGAAACAAGGGAGGTGGAATTTACCCCCGAAATCGCAAAGCTGATAATGAAAGATAATGAAGAAAGCTTAAGCAACATCAGACAGTATCTGCATGACCCTCTTGAGGAAAGAGTAAAAGGTCAAATGGAGGTGTTTGAGCCGAATTACGAAGAAGCCAAAAAGGATTACGAAGCGGCCGCCAAGGCATATGAAGCGGATAAATCAAAGGTACGGGAATATATCGGGGCAAAATTGGTAAAGGAAGGCTATGACATTTTCTTTGACGCAATAAACAGAACCGACTTCTCCGAATTTGAGGATAAAGCGCAGAAAAGATATCTCAACCTGCTTCTTGAAGCCTGCGGAGTCGTCAGGGACGGTTACAAATATGCTCAGATGTCGGAAAGGGATTTTAACGAAAACGGCGGAGCATCTTATATGGGCGAGTATTTTAAGTAATACGGCGATTATGTCAAGGCCATGGAGCAAAGACAGGAGCAGTATTACCGCACAGTAAGGGAATACTGCTACAGCCTGGAACACAATGTGCCCATGGACAGCCATGAGGGAGGCTCCACCCGCAGTGCGGTGGAGGATTCCCTCTATGTAAATATAACCGTAATAATGCTTATGGGAATATTTATGGCGTCGGTAATCGTGGCAGGCGAGCATACCTCGGGAGCGGTTCGGCTTCTTATGATACGCCCCGTGCAAGGTGGAAAATACTGCTTTCAAAGCTGTGCTGCCTGCTTCTTTGCATTGCGGGTTGGATAACCGCCACATCGGCTTTGTCAACGGCGACCAACAGTATAATATACGGCGGAAGCGATTTGTTTGCCCCTTATATTATGGTCGGAAGCAAAAGCATTGCGGAGGTTACGCCCCTGCTTTATTATCTGTGGAAAATGACGGTTTACTTTCTGCCCTCCTTAAGTATGGTGTTCCTCGCCTTTCTTATGTCGGCGCTGATCAAGCATTCGGTGGTATCTGCGGCAATACCTATGATAATAAATTTTTTCGGAGGATCTGCGTCGGCTCTGTTCATCGGTGAGCCCTGCAAAAAATGCCCTCCGCTGAAATTCACCCCTATCCCTTATTTCGACCTTGCAAGCTTTTGGGCAGATCCTATAGTGCAGCTTAATGCTTACAATTCCCCTCTGGATTACGGCTTAACCCTCGGTATGGGCGTGCTTATGTTTGTTGCTTATTCGCTGATCCTGCTTGCTTTGGCGTTTGTTGTGTTTGAAAAGCAGCAAATCAAAAATTAAACGGTCACAGACCGGTATAGTTTTTAAGAGGAACAGGCAAAAATTTTCCCTTGTTCTCCGACGGTGCGAATTTCGGAAATTGGTGTTGATTTTTGCTTGCTTTCGGGAAAGTCGGCGTTGATTTTTGCCTGTTTTGGGGAAAGCGACTGCTGATTTTTGACTGCTTTTAGGAAAGTTACCGCTGATTTTGCCCGCTTTCGGGAAAGTCGGCGGTATTTTTTTATTCTTTTTTGACGTGCTGTGCTGTTTTTGTGCTGTCAGAGGGGTTGTGCTGATTTTTGTTCTCGTTCGCATTCTCGTTCGCATTCTCGTTCGCATTCTCGTTCGCATTCTCGT
>CANEHP010000133.1 GCA_947427325.1 uncultured Clostridia bacterium
ACTGCGTCAAAATTCCTTGAAATACACGAGTATTCCTGCGGAATTTTTCCTTGTACTCGACAAAATTTGCTCGAAAATCCGCGCACCATTCCTATGAGAATAAGTTCTTAGAAAACCGATAAAAATAAACCGATAACAAACAAAGAAAGGACATTAAAGATGGCAAAAGTAAAAATCATTACCGACAGCGGCTGCGACATTTCAAAGGAGGACGAGGCACGCTACGGTATCGACATTATGAATTTTGACATTACCTTGGGAAACAGATCCATTGTCGAGCGAGTTACCTACACCGCCGAGGAATTTCTCGAATTGGAGGCAAATTCCGAGGAGCTGCCCAAAACGAGCCAGATTACGGTAACCCGCTTTGAAGAAAAATTCAAGGAGTGCGTAAGAGAGGGCTATGATGATGTAATAGTGGTGCTCATCAATTCCACAGGCTCACAAACTTATGCAAATGCGGTACAGGCATATAATATGCTTAAGGACGACGGCGAATTGGGCAATACCGATTTTCATATTATGGACAGTCACTGCTATTCATTGGGTTACGGCTATCCCGTTGTTGAAGCGGCAAGAAAGTTAGAGGCGGGACAAAGCTGCAAAATGGTATTGGCATTTATGGAGGATTGGTTTAACTGCTGTGAGATTTACATTATCGGCTTTAACCTCCGCCATATGAAAAAGTCGGGAAGAATAAGCGCAGCGGCTGCCTTTTTGGGTGAAATGCTGTCCTTAAAGCCTGTTATTTCTCTTATTGACGGCGAAAGCAAGGTAGTAAAGAAGTGCAGGGGTGAAAAAGCAGCCGTAGCCGCCGCAGTGGATTATATAAGCGAGAAAATGATACCCGAAACTCCCTGGCACCTGCTTACAACCACAAACCCCGAAATGGACGAGCTTTTCCAAAAAGGCTTGGCTAAAAAGGCAGGCTGTGATCTGACAATGAAGGAAACCTGCGGCGGCGTTGTAGCCTGCAATGCGGGAACAAACTTTATCGGCGTAATTATTAAGGGTAAAGCAAGGAGATAAAGGCTGCCCCGTATCGTAAAGTATCGTAAATATTTATAAAATATACTTGAAATATTTTCCGATTTCTGCTAAAATATTATTTGGTGAGAATCGTAAAAATTGTCACCCTAATGTGTTCAAAATAATTATTAAATAAAAGGAAGGTAACTTTATGAGCAAGCTTAACAAGAAAAATGTTGAAGACCTTAGCGTAAAGGGCAAGCATGTCCTTGTCCGTGTAGATTTCAACGTTCCCATGAAGGAAGGAAAAATCACCAACGACAACAGAATCGTTGCCGCACTCCCCACTATCAACAAGCTGTCCCAAAACGGAGCTAAAATCGTTCTCTGCTCTCACTTGGGCAAGCCCAAAAACGGTCCCGAGGCTAAGTTCTCCTTAAAGCCCGCTGCCGACAGATTGGCGGAGCTGGTTAAGACAAAGGTGGTTTTTGCCGCTGATGATACCGTGGTAGGCGAAAACGCCAAAAAGGCTGTTGAGGAAATGAATGAGGGCGAGATCGTTGTTCTGGAAAACACACGTTTCAGAGGCGCAGACGAAACCAAGAACGGCGAGGGCTTCTCCAAGGAATTGGCTGATCTGGTTCATAACGAAATCTTCGTTATGGACGCTTTCGGCTCTGCCCACAGAGCGCACGCTTCCACTGCGGGAGTTACCAAGTTTGTTAAGGAAACTGCCGTAGGTTATCTGATGAACAAGGAAATCGAGTTTTTGGGCAACGCCGTTGAAAACCCCGTTCGTCCCTTTGTTGCTATTTTGGGCGGAGCAAAGGTTGCCGACAAGCTGAACGTTATCAGCAATCTCCTTGAAAAGTGCGACACTCTTATTATCGGCGGCGGTATGGCATACACCTTCCTTAAGGCAAAGGGTATGGAAGTAGGCAAATCCTTGGTTGACGACGAAAAGATCGATTACTGCAAGGAAATGATCGAAAAGGCGGAAAAGAACGGCAAGAAGCTTCTTCTTCCCATCGATACGACTGTTGCTGCCGATTTCCCCGATCCTATCGACGGACCTATCGAGGTTAAGACGGTAGATTCCGACAAGATCCCCGCCGATATGGAGGGACTTGACATCGGACCTAAGACTATGGAGCTGTTCGCAAAGGAAGCTAAGGCGGCAAAGACAGTCGTATGGAACGGACCTATGGGCGTATTTGAGAACCCCACGCTTGCAAAGGGTACTATTGCGGTAGCACAGGCGCTTGCAGAGGCGGACGCAACTACCGTTATCGGCGGCGGAGACAGTGCGGCTGCCGTTGTACAGCTTGGCTTTGCGGATAAGATGAGCCATATCTCCACAGGAGGCGGCGCATCTCTTGAATATCTTGAAGGAAAGGTACTTCCCGGTATTGATGTGATTCAGGATAAGTAAGCATATATGTATGCCGCTGTCTTGCCATGGCAAGCGGCGGCATAAATTTTTTAAACGGGGGTTTCGCTTATAGAAAGAAAGTATTTTATTGATAATCTGAGGATTTTGTCGGTTTTGATGCTTTTCCCGTTTCACGCTGCAATGTGCTTTCTGTCAGGCGGCTATTACGGCTTTTATGTTTACGGCGGAGAGCTTCCCGCACTTCGGTATATCGATCTTGCGGTGTATCCCTGGTGGATGTCCCTACTGTTTGCGCTGGCGGGAGCGTCGTCTTTCTTTGCGCTGCAAAAGCGGACCGCCGTCCTTTACGCAAAGGAGCGTGCGCTAAGGCTGCTTGTTCCCTTTGTAAGCGGGCTGCTGCTTTGGATACCGATACAGAGCTTTTTGGCGGACGTTTTTTACAATGATTATCAAGGCAATTATTTTGAGCATTATTCGGTTTTCTTTACCAAATGGACTTATCTCACCGGATATGACGGCGGCTTTACGCCGGGACACCTGTGGTTTATACTGTTCCTTTATATATACTCCATGGTATTTTTGCCCTTAAACCTTTGGCATGTAAAATGCGAAAAAAAGCCCGAATTTTCCGAAATTCCTCTTTTTGCCCTGATCGCAGGCGGCTTTGTACTGTTAAGCATAAGCGGCTTAATTGCAAATGTGGGCGGAAAAGGGGTGCCGGAATTTGCCTTGTGTTTTTTGTTCGGTTTTTTTCTGTTTACCGATGACAAACTAATAGAAAAGCTGAAGAAAAATCGGGTTACCCTTGCGGTATTGTGGCTCGCCATGATAATGATACGCTGTATTATGTGGAAGGCGGGAACGGAAAACGAGATCTTTTGGTATCTTGATTTCAGAGCCTTGGAGTGGACGGGAATTTTGGGAGCAATTAGCGTGGGCGCAAGCTTTTTGGATTTTAAAAACAAATTCACCGACTACTTTTCTCCCGCCTGTTTTCCCATATACTGGCTTCACCAGACCGTGCTGGCGGCAGTGGCGTTTTTTATAGTGAAAATCCCCGGTTTTCTCTTTATACAGTATCTGCTGATTGCGGCGATAAGCTTTGCCGTTACCGTAGGGCTGTATGAGATCTGCAAAAGAGTTCCCCCTCTCAGGTTTATTACGGGAATTAAATCTCCGAAGAAACCTGCTGTAAAATAACTTAAGATTTTTTAACGGAAAGGAATAATATTATGAAGAAAAATGTAAGAAAAGCAATTATTGCGGGCAACTGGAAAATGAACAAGACACGCCCCGAAGCCAAGGAGCTTATCGAGGCTATCAAGCCCCTTGTAGCCGACGCAGGCTGCGAGGTGGTTGTCTGCACTCCCTACACAAACCTTGAGACCGCAGTGGAAATGACCAAAGGCTCAAATGTAAGGGTCGGTGCGGAAAATGTGCATTTTGAAAAATCGGGCGCATTTACGGGTGAAATTTCCGCCGATATGCTTACGGAGGTAGGCGTCCAATATGTAATTATCGGTCACAGCGAGCGCAGACAGTATTTCGGCGAAACGGACGAAACGGTGAACAAGAGAACCAAGGCCGCTCTTGCGGCAGGCTTAAAGCCCATAGTTTGCGTAGGCGAGCTTTTGTGGGAGCGTGAGTGCAATATTACCGAAGAGGTTGTGGGCAGACAGATAAAGCTTGATTTTTATGATGTTTCCGCAGAGGACGTTAAAAAATGCGTAATCGCTTACGAGCCTGTGTGGGCGATCGGTACGGGCAAAACCGCTACCGCCGATCAGGCTGAGGAGGTTTGCGCATTTATCCGCAGCAAGCTTGCAGATCTGTACGGCGACGCAGCGGCACAGGCTGTTACCATTCAGTACGGCGGCTCTATGAATGCGGGAAATGCGGCTGAACTGCTTGCAAAGGAGAACATTGACGGCGGTCTTATCGGCGGCGCAAGCCTTAAAGCTCCCGACTTTGCGGAAATTGTAAGGGCGGCTTCAAAGGGTTAATCAAGTTTAATAAGAAAGGACTTTTGTATATGAAGGCAAAAAAACCTATTTTATTGGTAGTTATGGACGGCGTGGGCTTCAGCAAAACGGGTCTTGGCGACGCCGTTGCGCTTGCCAACACCCCTACCTTGGATTGGCTGCTTGAAAACTGCCCCAACACAAGGCTCAAGGCTCACGGCGGAGCAGTGGGACTTCCCTCCGACGACGATATGGGCAACAGCGAGGTGGGACACAATGCAATCGGCTGCGGTCAGATCTATTCGCAGGGCGCAAAGCTTGTAAACGAATCTATCGAAAGCGGAAAAATGTATAGCTCGGACACATGGCGGGAGGTTGTGGGAAACGTTAAGAAAAACGGCTCTACTCTTCACTTTATCGGACTTCTTTCCGACGGAAACGTTCATTCCAATATTTCTCACCTTTTTAATATGCTTGAGGAAGCAAAAAAAGAGGGAGTTTCCAAGGTAAGAGTTCACATTTTGCTTGACGGAAGAGACGTTCCCGCCACCAGCGGACTTGTTTATGTGGAGCAGCTTGAAAATAAGCTTGCGGAATTAAACGACGGCAGCTTTGACGGCAAAATCGCAAGCGGCGGCGGAAGAATGAAGATCACCATGGACCGTTATCAGGCTAATTGGGGCATGGTCGAGGCAGGCTGGAAAACTCACGTTAAGGGCGAGGGCAGACAGTTTGCCACCGCCAAGGAAGCTGTTGAGACTTACAGAAACGAAAACGAAGGCGTAATAGACCAGGATCTGCCCGCATTTGTCATTGCCGAAAACGGACAGCCTGTGGGAACAATAAACGACAAGGATAGCGTGGTTCTGTACAACTTCAGGGGAGACCGTGCCATTGAGCTTTCCATGGCTTTTGACAATGATATATTCACCTTCTTTGACAGAGGAGCTAAGCCCGATGTGGTTTATGCGGGAATGCTTCAGTATGACGGCGATTTAAAGCTGCCAAAACGCTTTTTGGTAAGTCCCCCCGAAATCAAGAATACCCTTTCCGAATTGCTTGTAAACAACGGCTACAAGCAGTATGCGGTAAGTGAAACACAGAAATACGGTCATGTGACCTATTTCTGGAACGGAAACAGAAGCGCAAAGTTCAGCGAGGAGCTGGAGACATTTAAAGAGATTCCCTCGGACAATGTAAGCTTTGATCAGCGTCCCTGGATGAAGTCCGCCGAGATAGTCGACGATCTTATCGGCGTTATCGAAAGCGGCGAGTATGACTTTATCCGCTGCAACTTCCCCAACGGCGATATGGTGGGACACACAGGCAGTCTTGAAAGCACTATAATCGGTGTGGAAAGCGTTGATATCGGTCTTGCACGGCTTAAAAAGGTATGCGACGAGTGCGGCGTTACAATGCTTGTTACCGCCGATCACGGAAATGCGGACGAGATGCTTGAAAAGAACAAAAAGGGCGAGGTTGCCGTAAGAACGGCTCACTCCCTTAATCCCGTACCCTTTATTATTTATGATAAGGACGTAAAGTACGAAATCAAGCCCTCGGATAAATACGGCTTGGCTAATATTGCGCCTACCGTTGCCAGGATGTTCGGCTTGACCGCCCCCGATTGCTGGGAAGAGAGCATGGTATAAAGCTTTGCTGAAAGGACGGTCTGCCATTCTGAAAATTTTTTCATAAAGTTCGGGAGCTGCATCTCATTAAGAACTTGTTCTCATAGAAATTGGCACACATCTTTTCGGCAAATTTTGCCGATGACTGCGTCAAAATTCCTTGAAATACACG
>CANEHP010000134.1 GCA_947427325.1 uncultured Clostridia bacterium
TTTATTGCAAGCATTTCGGAAATGCTGAGGATCAGGATCAAAATGCAAAAATAATCGGCGGGGATTTTTGTCCTTGCTGATTATTTGCGTTTTGTTTAATTTGCACAAAATTTCCGAAATTTTCCACAGGTTAACAGGGCGTTGACATTTTGGATTTTGCTTGTCAATTTTTTGGATTTAGCGTGGCAGATAACAGAAAGAATAGTCATATTCTTGAAAAAAATCAAGCTATAATCGTGATAAAAAATCCCCGAAAAATCCCCGAAAAAGTTTAAAAAACGAAAATTTTAAAAAAATGTGCTCTTTCTCAAAAACGACAAAAAACGCATTATAATCAGTGCTAAGAGCACATTGGAAAAAGGTGAAAAAATTGCAAAAATAGCGTGTTATATTCCCTTCAGGTCCACCAGGTCGCAAGGCGACTCCTAATATGCTCCCAACAAACAGGGAGCATATTTTTATGCCTATTTTCCAAAAGTCTTTTTTGTCAGCCAAACACAGCGGCGAAGCGCCGCACCTAACAAAGCTCGGCTTCGGTCGAGCTTAATTTTTTATCTTTCGCACTGCTAAAATCTTTTTGGTAACGATAACACAGCCCGCAAGGCGGACATCTACATTATTAGGCGGCAGGGAGCATTACTTTTTTGATTCTACATTAAGAACATAATTTAAGATGATTAAGAAATAGTATAAGGCTATGACTTCACCTCAGGGGAAAACCCTTTCATTCCGAAAAAGAAAAGCCCCATTTTTTTCGACAGTCTGTATATCTTTATATTTATTTTTTGGAAATTCTTCTGACCTTAACCACCGTTTTGGCTTTATTGACAGCCCTTTCCTCCGCTGCGGCAAAATTACCGCCGCTTAAATCATTGCCGCTCTTAGCGTCATTTTCGTTCTTAGCCGCCGCTTCGGCATTTCCGTAAGCCTGCTCATAGAAAAATTTCTGGGAATCAAGCGACGGTTCGCCCTCTTTTCTCTCCTTATGCACATAAGTGCCGTCTGGAAGCTGAATGCGAGCCTTGACATTATCCCTAAGCATAGCGTCGAAAATAGCCAGCAGCTTGGTTTGTATAGCTTTATTTTTAATGGGTGCGGCAACCTCCACACGTCTTTCCGTATTCCTTGTCATAAAGTCGGCGGAGCTAATATAAAGCCTGCGGCGCTCGTTTTTGCCGAAAATGTAAATTCGGCTGTGCTCCAAAAATCTTCCCACAATGGAAACTACGGTAATATTATCGGTAAAGCCGGGTATACCTGCCACAAGACAGCAAATGCCCCTTATAATAAGCTCTACCTTAACACCTCTCCTGCTTGCCTCCACAAGCTTCTGTATAATGTCTATGTCGGTAAGGGAGTTCATCTTAATGCCGATGTATCCCTCCTTGCCGTAGGTTATCTCCCTGTCTATCATCTCCACAACTCTTGATTTCAGGCAGTTGGGTGCTACCCAAAGAGTAGAGCTGCTTTCAACGGCAACGCCCACAGAAAGATTGTTAAATATAAGCGAGGCGTCCGTGCCAAATTCCTTGTCGCTTGTAATAAGAGTAAGGTCGGTATACAGCCTTGAGGTGCGCTCGTTGTAATTTCCCGTGCCCACCTGCGTAACGTACTTTATCTCGTTTCCTATTCTTCTTGTAATAAGCAGAAGCTTGGAATGAACCTTTAAGCCGTCTAAGCCGTAAATAACGGTAACTCCCGCATCGGAGAGCCTTTTTGCCCAGCCTATGTTGTTTTCCTCGTCAAATCTTGCCCTTAGTTCCACCAATGCCAAAACGTCCTTGCCGTTTTCTGCGGCACGGATAAGGGTATTGACGATTTTACTGTCCCTTGCCACACGGTAAAGGGTTATTTTTATGGAAACAACGGTAGGGTCGGCAGCCGCTTCGTCAAGCAGTCTTATAAATGCGCCAAAGCTTTCGTATGGATAAAACAGCAGCATATCGCCCTTGTCCGCCTGCTCGATCATAGATCGGCTCTTTTTGACCATAACGGGCTGCTGAGGAGTTCTTGTGTCAAAGAACAGCTCCGGCTTATCGGTAAGTCTGTCTCTTATTTCTCCCGCAAAGCCGAAATCCAGGGGGCAATCTTGTACAAAAATAAAGTCGCTGCTCATTTCAAGACCTAATTTTCTTGCCAAAAGCTCCTTGTCAATGGTAGAGGAGCGGGCAAACAGCTCGATGCGGATAGGCGCAAGCTTTTTGCGCTTTTTGATTAGCTCCTCCATAACGTCACGAAAGTCCACATCATGATCAAAAAGAGCCTCGTCAACGTCTATATCCGCATTTCTTGTAATACGGAAAATATTTCGGTCGCATACCTCAAAATTCGGGAAAACCTTATCCACAAAGTTGATGATAAGATCCTCCATAAGCATAAAGCGGATTTTTCCCTTTTCGCAGGGCAGGAAAACAATACGCTTAAACACGTCGGATACGGTGAGGGGAACTACCCCCAAAACAATATGCTTGCCGCCGCCATGAGGCTTTAGAGCTATCCCCGCATACAGCTCCTTATTTTTCAAAAAGGGTAGCGGGTGGGTTTTGTCAACGACGGTAGGGGACAGCAGGGGCAAAATCTCCTTTGTGAAGTATTTTTCTATCCACTGCGCTTCCTCGCCATTTATGGGATTGTCGGGATAAACCTGCTCCACGCCGTATTCCTTAAGACCCTCTATGATTTTCCTGTAGGCGTTTTCCTTTCTCGGCAGCAGCTCGGCGGTGCGCCGGGCAATCTTGGTAAGCTGCTCCGAGGGTGTAAGACCTGTTTTGTTGTCCTTTTTTCCGTCCTTTAAAAGAGTTTGGTCGTGAAGAGTGCCCGCTCTTACCATAAAAAATTCGTCAAGATTGCTGCAAAAGATCGAAACGAAATTAAGACGCTCCATAAGAGGGAGAGAACTGTCCTCCGCTTCCTCCAGAACCCTTTCGTTAAATTTCAGCCATGAAAGCTCTCGGTTGTCAAAATAGTTGTTAAAAATTTCTTTCATAATTGTATCAGATCCTGTTTTCGTCTACTGTTTTCTTTTACTGTTTTATTTTCCTGTTTTATTTTACTGTTTTCGTTTACTGTTTTATTTTCCTGTTTTCTTTTTGGGCACAGACAAAGCCGCCTCCCTGCGGCGGCGGGTTTCTTATCGGTCTTTCGGCGGGGAGCGGCAGAATGCTGCGTCTACAAGCTCGATTTCCTGCCGAAACCCCTCGTTGAATTACCTTATATCCGTCATAAGATCCAATACCGTATCGTAACCGTTTTCCACAGCAATCTGAACCGGCGTTTCCCCCCGATTATTCAGGTGATTGTAGTCGGCTCCTTTCTTTATCAGGTAGCGTGCAGCTTCCACGTTGCCGTCCTTTAGGACATAATACAAAGCTGTGTTGCCGTCGTTGTCTGCCATATCGATATCGGCTCCGGCGCAAAGCAGCTCCTTTATAGTGTCTTTATCCGTATCCAGCATCATCAGGGTTTGCCCCTCGTTATCCGCATGATTGACATTCACTCCTCTTTCTGTCAGAAGGGAAAGAAGCTCTTTCGTATCTCCGATATCTGCCAGCAGCATAAACGGTGTCCTGCCATCATTCCTTGCAATATCCAGATTTTTAAGTTCATTTAAAATCGCTGCCCTTTGCGTGGAATCCAAATCTTTGCCGTAATTTTTCTTTGTAAGCACAAAATGAGCGGGAGTTTCACCGGCTGAATTTTGCATAGTATCATCGGCGCCGGCTTCCATTAACAGCCTTACAGCATCTGCGTGCCCAAAACGGCATGCTTCATGAAGGGGCGTTATTCCCGATTCCGCAGGCTCATCCTCTGTGAGATTGACATTCACGCCTTTTTCGATCATTACCCTCAGCATACCTATGTGTCCTTTTTCTGCCGCATAATGTATTGCCGCTTTACCGCCGTTATCTGTTTGCTCCATAGATTCTTTGGAAAAAACCTTTGCCGCTTCCGCAAAAAATGCATCCTCCATTCCGCTCATGGACGCAACAATGTTGGCGGGAGTTCGTCCGCCTGTTACCGCTTTCTCCATATCTACACCAAGGTCCGCCAGTTTTTTAATCACGCCTGCGCCTTCGTTAAGGCACTCATCCCGCAAACAGCTTATCTCACCGTAGTGATGAATGGGAGCTGTAAAGTTAAATCCTGCATCAATGCAGGTATCCAATATCCGATAACCTCCGCCAAAGCTCAGCGCCCTGTGAAGCACATCCTTCAGACAGCTTAATTCCTCGTCATCATCGGTGTCAATTTGCTTCACCAGTTTCTTTGTCATATAAAGGGCAAGAGCCTCGCCGTCTCTGTTATCACTCTCTACTCTGGAATAAGCATGCTCTGTTATTTCGCTTAGAGTCTGAGTATCTATACGTTTTTTATCGGCGGACGCCGCCCCATGATCCGCCAAGGCAGTTCGGAGCACATCGTTACAGAAGTCAATGGCATTCTGCATCGGCGTTATGCCGTCATTATTTGCCGCATTAACCATCTCCCTGCATTTACTCATAAGCAGCAGCGCCGCCGTCATGTGATTATTTCTTACCGCCATCATTAAAAGCGTGTTGCCGTTTTCATCTATATAATCCGTTTGGGCGCCCTTTTCCAGAAGGACCTCCGACAAAGCCCATGTATAATCGGAATTGTAGGAATTGGACAGAATACGTACAAGAGGCGTGAAGCCTTCCGCATCCTTTTGGTTGACGTCTATCGTAAGCAGTCGGGCAATTTCGGCTCTTTGTTCCGCGCTCTTCTCTCTGGCAGTGGAACTGTCTGCCAAGCCCTCAAACCTTGGATATGCCAAAAAATGATATGCGTTCATGCCTCGTTTATCGCAGGCGGATGGATCTGCACCGTGTGCCAGCAAAAGCTTGACCATTGCCAGATTTATGCGGAATCAGGCCAGCAGGAAAGGAGTAAGACCATTCCCTTTTGTGTCGGGCATATTGACTTCCTCTTTTATTCTTCCGTCGCACAGCATTTTTTCTGCCGCATTGTAAAAATTGTGCCAAACCAAAAGATGAAACAAAGTAAGCCCATAGTTACCGCCGGTGGTCAGCAGATCCTCTTTGCCGCAGTCTGCCAGACAAGCCTCCGCTTCCTCAACCTCTTTTTCTTCGAAAATATCATAGCAGTAATCAGATTCCCTGTGATCGCCGTCCCACCAGGGGATAAACTTAGCTGAGCTTGTTCTCTGGCTGGAAGTTACCAGGATATCCGTCAACTCTTTTACGTCCATAGATGTCTCCTTTTCAACGAAAGTTCGGGTATATGTCTTTTTTGTCGGTCAACGCTTTTTTTCGCCCTTTTTCAGCTCCAGTGCTTTTTTGGTAAAGCTTGAAAACAGCGGGTGGGGGCGGTTGGGTCTTGATTTAAATTCGGGGTGGAATTGAACGGCTACAAACCAAGGGTGAACAGCCTGCGGCAGCTCAACGATCTCCACCAGTTTTCCGTCTGGGGACTGTCCCGAAAGAAGCATACCCTTGTCGATAAACTGCTGACGGTATGTATTGTTGAACTCGTAGCGGTGACGGTGACGCTCGTAAATAAGCTCCTCCCCGCCGTAAATTTCCCTTGCCAGCGTGCCTTCGCCAAGCTTGCAGGGATAAAGACCGAGCCGCATTGTGCCGCCCATTTCCACATTTTTCTGATCGGGCATTATATCTATCACGTTGTACATTCCGTCCTCGGAAAATTCGGAGGAATTTGCTCCGTCCAAGCCTATAACGTTTCTCGCAAACTCTATTGTAGCCATATGCATTCCAAGGCACAAGCCCAAATAAGGAACATTGTTTTCTCTTGCATACTTAACCGCTTCGATTTTGCCCTCAATACCCCTGTTGCCGAATCCGCCCGGCACAAGAACGCCGTCGCAGTCCTTTAAAAGCTCCTTTACGGTATCGGGAGTTACTTCCTCGGAGTCGATAAGCTTAATATTCACGTTTGCGCCGTTAAAAAAGCTTGCGTGCCTGAGGGATTCCATAACCGAAATGTAGGCGTCGGGCAAAGCCACATATTTTCCCACCAAGCCTATGGTAAGCCTTTCCCTGGCATTTTCCTGCTTATGCACCATAGATTCCCACTCTGTCAGATCGGGAGCGGGATTTTCCATATTAAAGTGATGACATACC
>CANEHP010000135.1 GCA_947427325.1 uncultured Clostridia bacterium
AGCCATGGGACTGCGGCAGATATTGCCGAGGCAGATGACAAGTACTATTATCATAAGCTATAACTCCATAGTGCATAAAATATCAAAATAACCTCCGAATATGCTTCGAATGGCTATAGTGCGCTGTGATCAGGCAGCAAAAACGCCATATCCTTTGGCAGCGGAGCTTTAAACTCCATTTCGGTTTTGATTATGGGGTGAATAAGCTTTATATATCCGCAGTGAAGCGCCTGACGGTTTATTTTTGAACAGTCCCCTCCGTACATCTCGTCGCCCAGCAGGGGGTGACCTATATAAGCCATATGCACCCTTATCTGATGTGTCCGCCCCGTTTTAAGCGAGATTTCCAGAAAAGTCTTTCCGTCCCACCGGCTTAACGCCTTGTACTCCGTAACCGCACTTTGTCCGTCCCCACGCACCACACGCTTTATTACGCTGTCGCTTTCCCTTGCAATAGGTGCGTCAACCGTTCCCCGTGCTTCGGTAAGACCGTCACAGACCGCATAGTACAGCTTTTGGGGACGGTTTCTGCACATTATGGCGGCGGAAAGCTTGTTAAGGGCAATTACGCAGAGTCCCGAGGTGTTTTTATCCAGCCTTGTTACAGCCCTGAAAGCGCACTTCGGAAAAACACCCGCAAAATAATTCGCCAGGGTATCCTCATAATGCCCTATGCTTTGGTGTGTGGGGAGAAAGGGCGGCTTGTTTATAACAGCAATATCATCGTCCGAATATACCGTTTCCACATGGGGGATCTCTCTTGGTACGGCGCTGCATTGCTCATCAGGCAAAACTATCTTAACAACATCGTTTTCCTTTAATATCTGAACAGTAAAAGCGGGACTGCCGTTAATGAACAGTCCCTCTGTTTTTAACATTTTTATAATTTCCCGAGAGCAGCCTATATGGGTAAGCAGTGAGGAAGCCTTTTTCCCGCTGAAGCTTTGATCCGCTGTGTAGTTAAAAGCCCTCACTGTTTTTTCCCTCTTTTCTTTTCTGCGGTTTTCCCTGCTGCGAACCGTGCATTTCAAATTCAAACCAAAATATGCTGCCTTGTCCCGGAGCGCTGTCACAGCCAAACAGGAAGCCGTGGCTTGTTAAAATTCCCTTTACTATGGAAAGACCTAAGCCTGTTCCCTTGATCGACCGCTTATAGTTTTCCGAACGGTCGATTTTATAGTATCTGTCCCAGATATAGGGCAGCTTTTCGGGCGGTATGCCGAGTCCCCTGTCTGCCACCTCAAATATTGCGGCAGCGGAGTTTTTTCTGTAAAGCCGTACCGTAACTAGCTTATCGTCGCCTATATAGTTTATGGCATTATTAACTAAATTGTATACGACCTGCTCAATTTTTTGCTGATCCGCATTTATTATGATTTCGTCCTCCGCCTCTAACCTGACCTGATAGTCCTTCATATCGTCAAGAAGGGAAAAACGGCTGATAATCCCTTTTAAATCCTCGGAAAAATCAAATACCGAACGCTCGATCGGCATTACTCCGCTTTCAAGCTTTGAAAGATTTAAAATATCGCTGACAAGCAAGGTGAGTCTGTCTGTTTCGTCAATAATTACCTGCAAATGTTTTTCACGCTTTTCGGGATTGTTTCCGGACAGATCCCTTATCATTTCCGCATAGGCTTTTATCATAGTAAGAGGAGTCCTTAAATCGTGAGACACGTTTGCCATTAAATCTTTCCTGAGAGTTTCGGTTTTGTTTATCTCATCCGAAGCGGCATTTAAGTTTTTTGTAAGGGTAGCAACTTCGTCATATTCGGTTTTTTTGATTTCCATATGAAAATCACCCGTGATCAGCTTGTCCACATTTCTGGAGATTTTCACCAGCGGGTTGGCTATATGGGAGGAGATCATAATGGATATAATGCAGGCAGCCACCAAAACCACATTTGAACAGATAAAGGAGAGGGCGTTTATAATGCTCAGGGTAGTGCCTATAGGCTCCGTGTAGCCGAAAATAAAGATATAGGCGAGCACCTCATTATTTTTTTTTGCAAAGGTGGCAAGAATAATTCCCTCTGCGTTGTTGTCGTTATCGTCGGTTTTGGTAATGATGGTGTTATCCTTAGCTTCCTCCAGGGCGGATTTTATGCTGTCGCCCACATCCCTTACCAATAAGTCGTTGCTCCCCGATTTGGAAGCATATATCGTGCCGTTGTTCACATCGGGAAAATTTATTATAATATCAAGCTGATTGGATTGTGCAAGCTTTACAACACGGCTTCTTAAAGTATTGATGCTCTCGATATCATAAGGATTCCAATCCTCCGAGCCGATCCAGGCTTTTACAGCGCCGGCGCAGCTTTTGTATTCATTGGTTTTGGACATACTGTAAAATACCGGAGTAAGAAAAAGCTGAAAGAAAAGCATCAAAGCCACTGTACCTAAGGAAAATACCACAAAGGATATCCAAATCCTGAAGCGTATGCTTTTAAAATATTCCTTAACCGTTTCTAAGCTCATGATCAATCCGCCTCAAACTTATAGCCCATACCTCTGAGGGTAACAATATACTTTCTGTAAGGACCCAAATTATTTCTGAGCATTTTAATATGCGTATCTATGGTGCGGTCGTCTCCGAAAAAGTCATAGCCCCATACCTCCTCCAGCAGCTTGTTGCGTGAAAGGGCAATATTTTTGTTCCTTACCAGGTAAAACAGCAGGTCATATTCCTTTGGAGTGAGATTAGCCTTAACTCCGTCAATTTTTACGTCTCTTGAAGTGAAGTTGATCTCCAAGCCCTCAAAGCACACTATATCCGCAGGAGCGTCCACCTGTTTATTTCTCTTGATAATTGCGTTAATGCGGGCAAGAACCTCTTTTGGAGAAAATGGCTTGACTACATAATCGTCTGCGCCTATTTCAAAGCCAAACAGCTTATCATATTCCTCGCCTCTTGCGGAAAGCATAAGTACGGGAGTTTGTTTAAGCTTCCGAATTTCCTTGCAGGCGGAAAAGCCGTCTAAGCGAGGCATCATCACATCTAAAATTATAATGTCAAATTCCTCCTGCTTTGCAAGCTCCACCGCCTGCATACCGTCCACAGCTTCAACCACCCGGTGACCTTCAAATTCGGCATATTCTCTAAGAACCTCACGAATCTTCTGTTCATCATCTGCTATAAGTATTTTGTACATAATAACCTCCGTATTTTGGCGGTATTTTCAGGGAACGAGCTCATACACACCGCAAAAAGTAATAAAGCTGCAATCAAATGATTGTGTAATGATTGCGTTAAGTAAAAAAATAGTTCAGCTTAGAACTTTTGCCTAAACTGAACCCCTTGCACAATAGCTGTGCAAAATAAAATAAGATTATAATGAAAATGTTGGGAGAGGAAATTATGATTAATGTGTCATTAACCACTGTCAAGATTTCTCTTGACAGTTACTACTATACCCTACATTTATGATAATCTTGTGACAAGCATTTTAAAATGAGGGGAAAACATCGGAGCTTATAAAGCCGTATCTAAGCCGTATCTAAATATTTATATCCGATAATGCGATGTACCCCCTTTTTGCTAAGGGCAAAAGGCATAGCCTCATCAGGCGGAGAAAAATACCGTCCCTTCGGCGGAATGCAGTCTTCAAGGCTTTCGGGCGCAGTTATGACAAATTTGCCGAAAAGACGGGTATTTAACCTATAAAAACGCTTTTAATTAATGCTGTCCAATTTCTTCTTCTTGGCAGCCTCCATTTTCATTTCCTCAAGCTGTTCTATCTCGGACTCCATAATTTTCTTAAGCATAGCTCTTACCGGCCTATAACTGGGATTCAGATAAGCGGAGTTTCTGCTTGTAAGCATTGAACCTCTGTTCTTCAAAAATACGGGCAGCTTAAACTCGGTCACCACGGACTTATCATCGTCGGAATATTTAAAGATTCCGTTGCAGTCGCATTTGATGGTTTTTTCCGCCAGATCGCGCTTAAAGGCGGCGTACATTTCCTTGTACAGATCCGTTTTGTCTTTTTTGGGTTTGGATTTGGATTTTATAACAACATGGAAATATTTTTCCTTTTCACAGCAGGTATTTACGGTAATGGCGCTTCTTAAGGGAGATAAAGCCAAATGACAATTTAAAATATTTCCCACCGCAAGCGCAAAAAGATCAAAGTTGATTTTCGTATAATAATTTCTATCATCCAGCTTACCGTTCAAGCTTCGTTTTATGTCGTTCAGGCAGTATGCGGCGTCCTTGCATATAACGGACATCAGCAGCGAAACATTACAGTTGACCGTTATAGGCTCCTTCTTGACAAATAATGACTTTGAAAGGGATTCCATATCATTTTTCATAGTGGAGAGCATTCTGTTTTGAAAATTGATGATGTCCGTATCCTTGTCAATCTGATCATTTTCCATAAGATCGTTGTTCATATCAATCAAGCTGTTTGCCTGCTGCATATAATCTTCAAATACCATCGGATAATAATCGGAAGCGGCGCTGCAGCACAGCATTCTGTAAATCTGATAAACATTTCTGATGCTGAAGGTGTATGCGTCAACCACACGCTTGCTCCTGTAAATCGGAGTTACGGTCAGCACGGCGGATTCATTTTTATAGAATACTTTAAAATGTGTTTCGCATAATAACGGCTTGGACTTTATTTCAGAAATGTCAAACTTTTTGAAAAAGTCGCTGTTGCTCCACTGCAAAACAAAATTTTCGTCATAAACAGCGGAAACGCCGTCTACATTTGAAAGTAAAGATTTTACGCTTTTAAAAATAGGTGCAGATATCATTTTTTATTCTCCTTATGTTCCTTTAATTTTTCGGCATTGCGGTCCGAAATTTTTATTTTATTGCCATATTCGTCAATGCAGTATGTGTTTTCCAGCTGAACTGTCAAGCTTCTGCGAAAGCCCTCCCTGTATTCGTTTCTCAGCGCCTGCTGTTCCGCCCTTTCAGCATTGGTTAATCCCTCTGTTTTGGACTTTCGAGCCAAATAATTTATTCTGTCAATCTTTGTTTTATCCATTTTCACCTCTGAGACATTCTGAGACATGGAAATATCGACCATATTTTGTAAAAGTCTAACCTTAAGCATTTAATTTTTTTAACTTTATTATATAATACACGATTTTCTGAAATATTTCAAGTAAATTTAATAATTTTGTTTAAAAACATCATTTTTTTGTCTTCAGCTTTTGGCAAAAGGCGGGAAACTTGTGCGTTCTTTGGCAGTATAACCGCCTGCCGAAGCCCAATGAGCATAGCCTTGGTTTTTCATGAATTGGGAGTCAAAATCAAAACCCCGGGGCTCCGCCGATTCGGGATTCCCCAAACCAAAACCCCAACGAAAATTAAAACATTCAGTTAAATTTATGATATAAAAATTAAAATTTTGACATAGACATTTTTACATAATGATAAAATAAGTGTATAGAAAAACCATGCGCATAAACTACGAAAAAACTATATCCAAGAAAATCTAAAAAATCACGGTTTATTTATTGCCGACAGTTTTTCCTTAAAGGTACTCCAAATTATTCTTTTTCGACAAAGGGTCAGCGCTTAAATGTGACGATTTTACGTTGAAATCGGCATTGTATAATCATTGCCTGTCTTTTCGGCGGGGATACAGCCCCGCATGAAATAAAAGTTGGAGGTTCTGATATGAAAATTACCAAGCTCTTGTTTTCCGTACTTGCTCTTAGCATAGCCTTATGTATGTTTTGTTCCTGCGGCAGCAACGGTACAGGCATTGCCGAAAGCACTGTCGGAGAAACCGGGATCGTACAAAATCCCGCTGAAAGCGGAAAGCTTAATCTTGATTTTAAAAACGGAGCATCGGATTTCTTTGAGATTTCCGACGGCTGGTCAAACGGCAGTATGTTTAATGTCACCTGGCGAAAAAGCAACTGTACTTTTGAAAACGGAAAAATGCAGCTTATAATCGATAAAGATTCACAAGGCACGTCAAAAATTCCCTATTCGGGTGCGGAATACCGTTCAAAGGACTTTTACGGATATGGCAGATATGAAGTATCTATGAAGGCAATAAAAAACGACGGTGTTGTTTCCTCCTTCTTTACCTATACAGGTCCTTCGGACAACAACCCCTGGGACGAAATAGA
>CANEHP010000136.1 GCA_947427325.1 uncultured Clostridia bacterium
TAGTATAATGGGTTTGTGATTGATTTTTCATGATAACTAAATTATATCACAAAAAAGAACCGCAATCAAACTCTTTTGCGTTTGATTGCGGTTCTTTTTTGCGGGCTGTTTTTTACAACCCCTTATCTTTAATTTTTAAGCCGCTTAATCATCTTGTAAACCACGGTAGACTCCGATACCAGCGGCGATTTATGAGCAAAAAACACAATGCCGCTGCATGGTGCCTTGATCTCCTCCAATACAGTATTTTCATAGGGGTGAAGTATCTCTGCCATTACCTCCCCCTGTACCGCTTCGTCGCCGGGCTGCTTTATCCTGCGGTAAAAACCGCCCGTAGACGTCCTTACAGGCATTAAGCCGCCTTCCTCGACGGTGGTGGACATATACCCGCCGTGACACTGATGCTTAATGATTCCCATTCTTGAAAGAAAACGCAGTACAGAGGCTACCGCAAAATCTGCGCTTTTCTCGTCTATGTTTTCCGTTTCGTTGGTATAAACGGAAAATGCACTGGTGTTGTTCATCTGCCAATTATAGTTCAAGGTGTTTTCGTCAAAGTTCTTGGGGTTTCTTAAAACCACATAGGGCATACCGAAAAGGTTGGCAAGGCTTTTGTTTTCTTTGCCCGTTTCCATCATTCTCACATGGGGAATAAAATCTCCCTGAATATAAAACGAGGCGAAATGTATGCCGTACTGATAACCGCTTACTGCGTTCAGCACCTCTGCCGCTATTCTTTGGGTGGGTTCTCCCGTTTTGCTGCCGGGAAAATCCCTGTTGATATCCCTGTTGTCATTGCACCAGAATTTTTTTCCCACGTTTACGGAAAAGGGATTTACGCAGGGTATAACGGTAATTTTATGATTATAGCTTATCCTGCATTGCTTTTCCAGCTCGCCCAACGCCTTAATAAGCTTGGAGCAAATATAAAGCTGCTGTATTTCGTTTCCTCTCAAAGCGCCGACTATACAGCAGGATTTTTCACCCTTGTTAAAGTGATAGGCGCTTACCTTAAAATCTCCTCTGTAAGCGGAAGAAAATTTATAGACGATATCCTTTGTCATCTTCTGCCCCCCAAAACTCTCGCAATCAAACTGCCCTCGGAAACTACGGGATACTCCCTCATTGTGAACACCATTCCCGAAACGGGAGAAAAAATCTCTTCTTCTATCTCCCCTGTGAACACATTCAGCACGTCGCCTAAATGGTCGCCCTTGCAGATACCTATCCAATTTTCAACAGAGGGCATAAAAACCCCGCTTTTGTTGCAGTGGATAAATGTCACTTCTCCGTCGCTGGAAACTATGGGGTTTGATACCTGACCTACCTCCCCCGTCCATATCCCCAATTTGGACATAAGAGCAAATATTCCCTCAAGAATGCGGTCGCCGTATTCCTTGATAATTTTCATTCCCTCGCCCATTTCCACCACAAGACAGGGAGTTCCCATTTTATTCAGCGTGTAAGACAGTGAAGAAGGGCGCACTGCCGAGCTGTTGCCGACCCATACAAAATCCGCATTAAGCAGCTTGGCAAAGGGAAGCAGCTTGACGGAATTTTCAGGGCTTATCCGCACCTGCGGGATCTCCTTTAAAAAAACATCACTGGAATGGATGTCAATACATAGATCCGCACCCTTAATATCCTTTACAACCTTGCCTGCCATAAGCTCCCAGGGAGTCGTGTTCTCATCTCCGGGGAAAATCTTATTCATATCCAAATCATAAAGGGGTATCTGCCTTGACACGGAATCTGCGCCCAACGGGTTCAGCATAGGATATACGTCGACTATGCCGTTAAGCTCGGAAAAGCCTCTGTTTATGCGGCGTATAAGCTCATAGCAGATATACTGCCCCTCAAGCTCGTCCCCATGAATACCTGTGACTATGGCAATTCTCTTTTGTCCCTCTATTGTTTCCTTTGGCATTAAGCGGTTTTTCTTGATTACTGCCTTTTCATCTACCGTAAGACAGCAGGAAGCAACAGTTTCTATCATACATTCCTCCGTTTAAACTGCATATATAAAAATGATTGCGGGAATAATAAAAACAAATGTTTTATTAACAAACCGAAACTTGTCCGTCCGAATATAACTGCGTACTTCTGCTTAATAAACGGCAAAAATACGCAGTTTTATTCAATTTTTAAATTTGTGCCTCAGCCGTGTTTTCATCGGCTCATTTTCTGTAGGCAGCGCTCGCTTATTTAACGATTCTTTACAAAATTCCAAGCGTCGCGGCACATCTGCTCAATTCCCTTTTCAGCCTTCCATTTAAGCTCCTTATTGGCTTTTGAGGGATCGGAGTAGCACTTAGCGGCGTCGCCTGCTCTTCTGCCCGCAATTACGTAAGGTACTTTAACCCCGTTTACCTTTTCAAAGGCATTTATGATTTCAAGAACGGAATATCCCTTGCCTGTTCCTAAATTATAGGGGACAGCGCCTTTTTTGTTTCTCACCGAGTCAATAGCCGCCAAATGTCCCTTTGCCAAATCCACCACGTGAATGTAGTCTCTAATACAAGTGCCGTCGGGAGTTGGATAATCGTTGCCGAATACCGATAAATTCGGGCTTTTTCCCGATGCAACCTTTAATATAATGGGCATAAGATTGTTGGGAATGCCGTTGGGATCCTCGCCGATTTTTCCGCTTTCATGTGCGCCGATAGGGTTAAAGTAACGCAAAAGCGCAATGCTCCAGCGTTCGTCCGCCCTGCACAGCTCCCTGCACATATTTTCAATCATAAGCTTTGTACTGCCGTAAGGATTTATCGAGGACAATGGAAATTCCTCAGTTACGGGAACCTTTTCGGGTATTCCGTAAACGGTAGCGGAAGAGCTGAACACAAATCTGCGGCAGCCAAATTCCTCCATTACCTCTAAAACCGCCAAAGCTGTGTCTATATTATTGCGATAATACATAATAGGCTTTTCGCAGCTTTCGCCAACCGCCTTATAGCCGGCAAAATGTATTACCTCTTCTATAAAGTTTTCCCTGAATATTTTGCGGAGCAGCTCCTTATCGGCAGCGTCGCCCTCGTAAAATCCGAAGCCTTTACCGGTAATATCCTGAACGGCGTTTATCACTCCCGGCTTAGAGTTAAAAAAATTATCAATAACTATTACGTCCTCGTCTGCATTTAAAAGCTCAACAACGGTGTGAGAACCGATAAAGCCCGTGCCGCCCGTAACCAATACTGCCATAATTGCCTCCCGAATGTATAAATTAAGCGAGTGAGATACTCCTTTTATAAAAGTATAACCTTATTTTTGAAAAAAGTCAAGATTTCCGGAAAAAATCTGAAAAAGCACTTGATTATTTCTTGAAATTATGATATAGTAATCTCAAACAACCTAAAAAGGTATGGAATATATTTGCACAAATTTTTTTCTTTATAATATATATTACCAACGGATTGAAAAGAAAGAGGTGAAAGAATGTATAACTTTTCTTGCTGATTAAATTGAAATATGTGATAATGCTGTTTTTAGGGTATTATTGCGTTTTTTTGCAAGAAGGTTATAATTCTGTTCACTCATTATATCGTTTGACCGCTGTTTATTTTGCAGTGGTGTAATTATGTTATTGCGAGCCGCAGGAATTGACTTTCTTGCGGCTCTTATTTTTTATGTGTATGGGTAAAATCGGTATGATCCTTGTTTTCGCTGAACATAGCCGCATACCGCTTAACAAAATCTCTAAAAAAGAAAATGCAATGGCTCTAACGGCTTGCTTTGTATCACAACCAACACAAAGGAGGATTTATATTATGTCAATGATAAAAATTGAAAATCTGACATTTTCATATCCCACAAGCTATGATAATATTTTTGAGTCTGTAAATTTTCAAATAGATACCGACTGGAAGCTTGGCTTTGTGGGCAGAAACGGCAGAGGTAAAACAACATTTTTAAATTTATTGCTCGGTAATTATGAATATAGCGGCAAAATCATTTCATCGGTAAAGTTTGATTATTTCCCCTATCAAGTATGCGATAAAAGCAAAATGACAACCGACATTTTATCCGAGGTGTGTCCCGTTGCAGAAGAATGGGAATTTATAAGGGAGTTCAATTATCTTGAAGTCGAAGCGGAAGCGCTTTACAGACCGTTTGAAACTCTTTCAAACGGAGAACGGACAAAGGCGCTTCTTGCGGCATTGTTTCTGAACGAGGGGCATTTTTTACTGATTGACGAACCCACAAACCATTTGGATATGCAAGCACGGGAAATCGTTTCCGCATATTTAAAGAAGAAAAAGAGTTTTATTTTGGTATCCCATGACCGCAGCTTTATAGACGGATGTGTTGACCACATTCTATCCATTAACAGGACAAATATCGATGTGGTAAAAGGAAATTTCAGCTCCTGGCAGGAAAACAAACAAAGGCAGGACGCTTTGGAAATCGCCGCAGACGAAAGGCTAAAAAAAGAAATTCGCCGTTTGTCCGAAGCCTCAAAGCGAATTTCGGTTTGGTCGGATAAGGTTGAAAAAAGTAAAAACGGAGCGACAAATTCCGGCTCTAAGTTAGACAAGGGCTTTGTAGGACATAAAGCTGCAAAAATGATGAAGCGCTCAAAAGCGATAGAAGCAAGACAACAGCAGTCAATCGCTCAGAAGTCTGCACTTTTAAAAAATCTGGAGTCAGCAGAAAGTCTGAAAATTTCACCGTTATCCCATTATGCAAAAACACCGGTTACCTTTTCGGATGTGCAGGTTATCTATAACGGCAATGCAATCTGTAAGCCCATAAATTTTTCAGTTAATCAGGGAGACAGAATTGCTTTATCGGGAAAGAACGGAAGCGGAAAAAGCAGTCTGCTGAAACTTTTGATCGGAGAAACAATAGAGTATACCGGTATAATTTACAAAGCGCAAGGTCTTATTATTTCGTATGTTCCGCAGGATACTTCTCATTTATTCGGACGCTTATCCGATTTTGCAGGAATGCATAAAATCGATGAGAGCCTGTTTAAAGCAATACTGATAAAATTAGGTGTTGATGGGATACAGTTTGATAAAGACATTCAGAATTTCTCCGAAGGGCAAAAGAAAAAGGTTTTGATTGCTAAAAGCCTTTGCGAAAAAGCACATCTGTATATATGGGATGAACCGCTGAATTTTATCGATGTGTATTCACGTATCCAAATTGAGCAGCTAATCCAAACCTATTGCCCGACGATGATTTTTGTAGAGCATGATTTCGCCTTTCAGGAAGCCGTTGCGACAAAAAGCGTTTTGTTATAGGGCTTTGACCGAATAATGAAATTTTAAATCGGCAAAGCCGCTCCACGACTGTCAACTGTAAACTTTCAACTGCTTTTACCCTTGACTTTTTTGCATATAATGGTATACTTGTTAAGGTATATAAATCACATCGTAAAAACATATTTTAAAGAGAGCAAATTATGAACAATGACAGCAACAATCAGCAAGCACAAGAAATCCCACAGTCTCAGCAAGCACAGGAAGTACAACAGTCTCAGCAGCCACAGCAGCCGCAGCAGTATCAACCGCAGTATCAACAGCCCTATATAAGCCCCGCACCCGTAGGTCAGCTGAAAACCAACAAAAGTCTTATAAAGTTCATACTGTTAAATCTTATAACCTTCGGGATTTACAGCCTTGTAGTAATGTCATCTGTTTCCGAAAGCATCAATATAGTCGCTTCAAGATACGACGGAAGGAAAACCATGCACTTCTGCCTGCTGTTTTTTGTAATAGCTCCCATTACCTTGGGCATAGGCGCAATAGTATGGTATCACAGAATTTCCGCAAGAATGGGCAGCGAGCTGCGCAGAAGAGGTATTCAGTTCTCCTTTTCCGCTGCGGATTATTGGCTTTGGAACGTTTTGGGCTGTCTTATTATCGTAGGTCCGTTTGTATATTTGTATAAAATGTTCAGAGCCTGCAATCTTTTATGCGCTAACTATAACGCCATAGGATAAAAAATATTTAATACTAATTCTCGACTAAAAATAGACAAAGATTTGCGAGGATGATTTTTGCAAGACAAGGCGGAGGACGCAGCAAGGCTGACCGATGAGGTCGCTTGATTGGCGGC
>CANEHP010000137.1 GCA_947427325.1 uncultured Clostridia bacterium
GGCAAAATTTGCCGAAAAGATGCGTGCCAATTTCTATGAGAACAAGTTCTTAGCACAGGTGTTAAAAATTGAAGGAGCAAAACCCATGAAGAATATAATATTAAGCGCAGACGGAGACAGAATGGTTTATTCCGTTCCCAACACGGTTGCGGACAATCTGGAAAAATACTGCATGGAATTTATCCATTGGCTTGAAACGAGTCCCGACGCAAAAAGGTACAGAAAAAACGGAGTAATGTGCTACGACGAGAGCGACTTTATTTTGTATCTCAACAAATATGTTTTTCCGAAGGAACAGTCGGTCTTTGTGAAAAATTTAGGCAGTGAGTATGATCAAAGGGTGAATTTCGAACATAAGGATTGTCCTTCTTTTAATTTTTGAGCGTGTTCACATAAAATCTGCGCACCATTCCTATGAGAACAAGTTCTTAGAAATAACGGAGGAAACACAATGAAAGAATACGGTACGTTACAGGAGATAATTGAAGATGTTGAATACAGATATAAGCAAAGTTTCGAATTTTATCCGGGTGCTCCGCTGGCACGGGCGGGATTTATGCTTGGAGAACACCTTCTTGAATATCCAAAGGCAGATAAGTATTACCGTGCTTATATGTATGTTTGTGATCTTTTGGCTGTTGATCTTATCATAAAAAAAGATAACTGTATTTATCAGGATTTCATTCCCAAAATTGAAAAAGCCTTGAAAGCGGTCCTTTCCCATTCCCGAAAAATGTATTTAGAGCCTGACGAATGGCCGGTTATGATGGAGGTCGCAAAGAGGGTAAAGGAGAAACTTCCAAATATTAAAATCGTGCCTAAGGGACAGGAATATAAATATTTTGCTTACTGAGGATTATTCCTCGGATCGGGACATTGCGAGATGAAAGAATTAGGGCTTGTCTGAAAAATCGGGAACGCCGTCTTTTCACCCCAAAACGGTTATCTTCTGCGTCAAAAAGCCTCGTCAAACGTCGGTTTGACTGCGTTTTTTCCTTTAATCTAACCGTTTCGGGACGAAAATCCCACATTCCCTCTATTTTCAAACAAGCCATAGTATTATAGCAAATATCGGCTGAACAGTAACAGACTTTAACGTTACGGAACGGCACATAGACTGTATTATTGGAAAAGACCTGATAGAAATCAATAAGAATATCCAAAAGATAATTTTCAGAAAGACGGTTTTTGAAAATTTACGTTCAATACTATTTCTCGACGGGACAGTGTCCCGTCGGTTTCGCCGAAAGCGGAACATTTAGAAATAGTATTACAAGGATATTTTTTTTGCGATATCGTCATCAGCTATTGAAATTGTTAAAAAAATAGTATATACTTATTACAGATATTGGGCAAAAGGGCAAGTTGTTTTTCGCCTTCAGCCAATTTTCGCAATACAGGTAATAAAATTACCTTAAATAAAGAAAGGACAGGATTTCAATATGAAATTCGGCTATTTTGACGACGCCAACCGCGAATATGTTATTACATCTCCCAAAACGCCTTACCCCTGGATCAACTATTTGGGCACGGAGGGATTTTTCTCCCTTATCTCCAACACCGCAGGAGGCTACAGCTTTTACAAGGACGCAAGACTGCGCCGCATTACCCGTTATCGCTACAACAACGTTCCCGTTGACTTAGGGGGACGCTATTTCTACATTAAGGACGGAGATACGGTCTGGAATCCCGGCTGGTCGCCCGTTAAAACAGAGCTTGACAGCTACACGTGCCGCCACGGTATGGGCTATACCGTTATCAGGGGCGAAAAGAACGGAGTCGGCGCAGAGGTAAAGTTCTTTGTTCCCGTGGGTTTTAACGGAGAGGTTCAGAAGCTTACCGTAACCAACAACAGCGGAAAAACAAAAAAGCTGAAAATATGGAGCTTTCTGGAATGGTGCTTATGGGACGCAAACGACGATACCACCAACTTCCAGCGCAACTTTAACACAGGCGAGGTGGAGATTGAAGGAAGCACCGTTTATCACAAGACAGAGTACAAGGAGCGCAGAGATCACTTTGCCTTTTATACCGTAAATGCCGATATACAGGGCTTCGACACGGACAGAGAAAGCTTTCTGGGACTGTACAACGGTTTTGACAAGCCTCAGGCTGTCGATGAGGGCAAGGCGGGAAATTCCGTTGCAGACGGCTGGTCGCCCATAGCCTCCCACTATCTTGAGATTGAATTAAAGGACGGCGAAAGCAAGGATTTGATTTTCCTTTTGGGCTATGTTGAAAATCCTGTGGAGGAAAAATTCGCCCCCGACCTTACCGAAGGCGATAAGATAATCACCACTGCGGGCAGCAAAAAGAACATTGTCAACAAGAAAAAGGCTTATGAGATGATCGAGCTCTGCAACACCTCGGAAAAGGCGGAAAAGCTCTTTGACAGCCTTAAGAAGTATTGGGACGATGTTTTAAGGCAGTACAGCGTAAATTCGCCCGATGAAAAGCTGAACAGAATGGTAAACATTTGGAATCAGTATCAGTGTATGGTTACCTTTAATATGAGCCGCTCCGCCTCTTACTTTGAAAGCGGTATCGGCAGAGGTATGGGCTTCCGTGACAGCAACCAGGATCTTTTGGGCTTTGTACACCAGATTCCCGCAAGAGCAAGGGAAAGACTTATCGACCTTGCCGCAACAATGCTTGAGGACGGCGGAGCATATCATCAGTACCAGCCTTTGACAAAAATGGGCAACCACGAGTTGGGCACTAACTTTAACGACGATCCCCTTTGGATGATTTTGGCAGTTGCCGCTTATATTAAGGAAACAGGCGACACCTCCATTTTAGATGAAAAGGTTCCTTATGAAAACAAGGAAGAATTGGCCGACACAATGCTTGACCATATGAAAAGAGCATTTTACCATGTATGCACCAAGACAGGACCTCACGGTCTGCCCTTAAGCGGCAGAGCAGACTGGAACGACTGTCTTAACCTAAGCTGCTTTTCGGACAAGCCGGGACAGTCCTTCCAGACCTACACCTCCCCCAAATACGGCGAGGCAAGCTACAGCAATGTGGCGGAGTCTGTTATGATTGCGGGTATGTTCGGCTTTATCGGTCCCGAATATGTTAAGATGTGCAGAATTAAGGGCGACGACGCCGAGGCGGACAAGGCTCAGGCGGAAATTGACAAGATGAACGCCAATACCCTTAAATACGGCTATGACGGCGAGTGGTTTTTGCGTGCCTACGATGACAACGGAAACAAGGTCGGTTCTCATGAAAACGAGGAGGGCAAGATATTTATCGAGCCTCAGGGCTTCTGCGTAATGGCGGAAATCGGCAGGGAGCAGGGAGCAGACCTTAAGACCCTTGAAAGCGTTGACAAATATCTTAACAGCAAGCACGGCCTTGTACTGAACAATCCCGCCTTCACTCATTACTATATCGAGTACGGCGAAATCTCCACCTATCCCCCCGGATACAAGGAAAATGCAGGTATCTTCTGTCATAACAATGCGTGGATTATCTGTGCCGAGGCATATGTGGGTCATGGAGATAAGGCTTTTGAGTATTATTCAAAAATTGCCCCCGCTTATAATGAGGAGATTTCAGATTTGCACCGCACCGAGCCTTATGTATATTCACAGATGATTGCGGGCAAGGACGCACCCCGTTTCGGCGAGGCGAAGAACAGCTGGCTTACGGGTACTGCGGCTTGGAACTTTGTTGCGGTTTCTCAGTATATTCTCGGTATCAAGCCCGATTATGAGGGACTTGCGGTTAATCCCTCCATTCCCGCCCGGTGGGACGGCTTTACCGCTTCAAGACAGTTCAGAGGCGGCGTTTACGATATTACCGTCAAGAATCCCAACCATACCGGACACGGCGTTAAGTCGGTTACTGTTGACGGCAAGGCAGTAGAGGGCTGCGTAATTCCCGATTTGGGCGAGGGCAGGCATAGCGTTGAGGTTGTGCTTGGATGATTTGGTGATGTCTGCAATTTGATTTTATAAGAAAACAGGGGCTTCCTACTTATTAAGAAGCTCCTGTTTATACTAATTCAAGAAAAAAAGGAGAAGCCTTAATGGCAATGTGGAATCCGTGGCGAGGGTGTCACAGGCACAGCGAAGGGTGTAAATACTGTTATATTCATAAAGGCGACCTTAAGCGGGGGATCGATACAAATAACATTGTAAGGACAGACAGTTTTTATGCGCCTGTTGCCGTAAACAAACGGGGAGAATACAAAATTAAATCGGGGCAGGTTGTTTATCTTTGCTTTTCTTCCGATTTTCTGATTGAAGAGGCGGATATTTGGCGCAGTGAGTGTTGGGAAATGATACGAAAGCGTTCCGATTTGCACTTTGTCTTTTTGACAAAGCGGATTGAGCGTTTTATGGACTGCGTTCCAAAGGATTGGGGCAACGGCTGTGACAATGTAACTGTGGGCTGCACCGTGGAAAATCAGGACAGGGCAGATTACAGGCTTTCCATTTTTAAAAGCCTTCCCATAAAGCATAAAAATATCATCTGTCAGCCCTTGATAGAAAGGGTGGATATTTCGAAGTATCTGGATAATATTGCGCTGGTAGCAGTTGGCGGCGAGTCGGACAGAAACGCAAGACCTCTTGATTATGAATGGGTACTTGATATACGGGAGCAATGTATTTCACATAATGTACATTTTGAGTTCAGACAGTGCGGAACACATTTTCGCAAGGACGGCAGGACTTATACATTAAAAACCTGCGATTTGTGCAGTCAGGCGAGAAAGGCTGATATCAACGTTTAAATCTTTGCACTGACAATATTGCTTCCCCAATTAACTCTTGAATTTTTTCTGCTTGCCGGTATGCCGAAATACTTAGTCAGAAATCCTAAGAACTTGTTCTCATAGAAATTGGCACGCATCTTTTCGGCATATTTTGCCGATGACTGCGTCAAAATTCCTTGAAATACACGAGTATTCCTGCGGAATTTTTCCTTGTCCTCGACAAAATTTGCTCGAAAATCCGCGCACCATTCCTGTGAGAACAAGTTCTTAAAATATGCGCATATTTCTGAGGCTTTCTTCCTCGTCCTTTGACAGCCGCCCGGCGCAAAAATCTTCAAGAGTCAATCGGGGGAGCAATACAATAATACAATGCCTGCACTATCAAAAAAACAGCTTAGGATAATCCCTTCTGCCGTCTGCAATATGATAAACCTCCACAACGTCTGCGCCGACTTTATAAAAGCAGAGATAATTCCCGCAGACAAGAATGCGAAACCCCTGTTCAGCCAAAAAGGGATATTTGGATTCAGCTCCCATATATGGATTATCCTCAAGATATTTCAGGCTGTTAAGAATATTATCGGTTATTTTCTGCGCCGAATTTGGACCAACCAAATTCAGGTGGATGTCCGCTATTCTGTCAAGCTCCGCCCAGGCTTCGGGCAGCAGTTCAACCTTAAATCTTTGCATTTTTATATTTCTCCTTCAGTCTTTTTTCAGCCTCGGAAAGAGAAATTGACGGTTCGTCCCACTTCCTGCTTTGCTCTGCAAGCATTAGCTTTGTTTTGAGCTGCATAAGCTGTTCCCGTTTTTCAAAGGCGTCAATACTCATTACCACCAAATCGCCTTCGCCGTTTTTGGTAATATAAATCGGTTCTTCTGTCTTGTGGGCAAGCTCCGATATTGCAAGATAGTCATTCCTTAATGCGGTAGATGATTTTATGACCATATAATAAGCCTCCGTAAGTGTATTATTCTATTATTATAATATCATAATTCTACAGGGAAATCAATAGAATTTTAAAAGGGGCTGCTTTTTTGCAGCCCCTTATACTAAATCCCAATATAAATCAGACAAATACGACGATTAGAGTGCTCCTACTCTGCGTCAGTCCTTCCCCAATATGCGCATATTCCTGCGTTGGGACTTCCTTGATTATGAACGCTCCACCCGCCGCTTTTTTCTGATTTCTATTGAGAATTAGTATTAAACCCCGAAATCAACTATTGATATCTGCTTTGGGGCTTGTTGAAAA
>CANEHP010000138.1 GCA_947427325.1 uncultured Clostridia bacterium
GGACAGAGTCCCCAATACCTATTTTTATCATTTACACAGTTTGAAATTCAAACTCGCTCTTTTTTTGAAGTTTATTTAACCGGACAATCCTCGGATTGTTGTGTAAAGCCTTAAAAGTTATCAGTATGCAAATTTATATTTTTAATCATCAGTTGATAATTAAGTCTGTAACCTTCCATTCTCCGTTATCCTTTGCAAGATAAACAGTATAATCGGCGGCGGAGCAAAACTCTCCGTTACTTGAAATTGCCAACGGTACTCCATATAGGAAGTGACTATATGATACTCTTACAGAAACGGCGTTTTTGGTGTAAAATACAGTATCATAAATCGTTATGTCTTTAAATTCATAGCCCCAATGAGAATAAGCCCAATTATTTTTAAAATTATATAAATCATTATACAATTTCATATCGGGATATATAAAACTTGCGGCTTCATCAAACGTTCCGTCATGAACAATGTATTTTGAATAGGCTTGTGCGAAATCTAAGGCGGTTCGAGAAGTCAAATCATTTTTGATGTTGGCAATATGGAACTTTCCGTCTTTAAGCTCTAACTGATTTCCCGTTTCATCTACTGCCGTAAAAACGGGTTCCTTGATAAATCCATCAATAGTATAAACCACATCACAGGGAAAGTCTTTTTCTAAATTGTGAAAAAACTTGATTTCATCATAAACAGGACCTTTTTCGGTAATATAGCTTTCGGATATCATTTTGCCGTTGCAGTAAACAACGGCATTACCGGGAGCTGTTACGGAATATGTATTTGTATTAACCTTGCCTAATTGAACATCCGTTATCTCATATTCAAAAAAACCATATCCTAAATCAATACCCACAGCCTCTACGGTTATATTTGAAATGTTTTTGCCGCCGCATTTAAGCGTGTATACGGTCTTTACCTCATCGCTTTCTTTGCCGTTTCTGCTGTAGGTTATGCTTCCGTTGGTCAACTCCCTGTAATAATCCTCCACAAACGATTTTTTCTCAAATTCATTTGGACTGAAATCAATCCGGTCAATAAAAAAATCTTTGTTTTTTTGCATTTGCTCCACTGCGGCTTTTATCGGTATTTCGGGTTGGCATTTTTCAAAGGCGTCCAAATAATGCCATAAATGCCAAAGCGCATAACAAACGATTCCTATTAAAGCTAAAGCGAGCACAGCATAAATTATTCTGAAAACGATTGTTCCCGACTTTGCTTTTGCCTTAGTCATTTTCCTGTTCCTTTACTAAAATAGCGGTACACATTTTTCTGTAGCCTACCATACTGTTATTTTTATTTATGAATTCACCCTTATATATCATTGAAGTGGACGACCCTCCATCAAGGTTATAAGCGTTTACAGCTTCAAATTTAAGCATTATATCCTGAATATCAACATAGCTTGCGCCTAAGCTGTCGGATTGTCTGCCGTCAAGGACAAGGAGGAGCATTGCTCCGTCTGCTCTTTGACCGATAGCAGTGCGGGGATTAAGCCCGCTTCCCGTTCCCAGCGATTCTAAAGGCTGATTGTTAATGATTAGGGAAGGACCGTATTTTACTGCGTCTGTAATGCCCATATCAAGCGCCTGCTGTACGGTGAAGGTGCCTACCACAAGCTTGCCCTCCTCTGTTATTCCGCAGCATTCCCATGCATTGCTCAGCGGAGTGCCCCAAAGAACCTTTCCCTGTGAAATAACTATGCCGTCCGGTATTCCTCCGCTGCCTGTCCCTTGATCGTCAACCCAGCCTCCGCCGTTTGTTGCGGCAACAACATTGCCGTAGCTGTTATAGATATCCATAAGCCGTCTGCCTGATTCGTCTTCGCCGAAATTTCCGCTTACACCCACAAACACTCTTGTCGGGTCATAAACAATCATCATTTTACCTTTAAAAGCGGCGCCTTTAATATCAACAATATCGATTCCGTCGCCGTCAGGATCTACCTCCTGTTCGTCAGAGCCGGGAATAATGCTTTTAATATTTGACGGGCTGTCCCCGGTAGTATCGGAAGGAGCGCTTGGTGTATTATCGGAAGGATTTTTATTTACGTTCGGATTTATAACCACCAAATCTGTATCAGTGATCATATCCGCTGTTTTTAATGAATTGGCGTTCAATATTTCATTTACCTTATCTTCCCCTAAAAAAGCGGTGGCTAAAAATTTAGCTGCGCTGGTTTCCATCACGGAAACTACAAATAAATCTCTCGCCTTTTCGGAAGGTCCATATTCCAATATCAATATTCCGCCTATAAGTCCGCTCACTGCAATAAATACAACGGTAAACAATATAAGGAAGAATCTGAAAACAATGGTTTTGATTTTAATTTTATCTTTTTCCGGTGTAAATATGTCAGCCATATAAATAATTCCTTTGATAATAATGATTATGGTTATTAGTGAACAGTTATATCAAATTTTTTAAAAAATACCGTACTTGGGGTAAGCTCAAGCGGGGAATGCATATTGTTTCCAAACAATGGACGCCCTTTATTCAGAGCGTCCATTCTTAAAAAACAGTCCGTCGGTTTTTTAAAATCTTCATTTATTAACTTTATTATCCTTCTTTTCTTTAAAAACCCATTCTCTTTGCATTGAGAAGCATAGGAAAAAAAGCATCGTATCAATAAGCATTTTATATACAGTTTGAAGAAAGCTTTGTTCCGAGTCTGTTAAAAATGTAATCAAATAAACAAGTCCGTATGAGTATAGTCCTTGAGCTATACATAAACAGTAATATTTTAACAAAGAGCCTTTAACATTGCCCTTGCTTTTAAATACTTTATTTTTATTTATAACATAGTTAACTGCCGAGGACACAAGACGGGCAATGGCAGTTGCTAAAAGTACTCTTAGCCATTCCTCAAATTTCTTCGGCAAAAGCAAATTAAGCAGGGTAAAGCATAATAAATCTATCAGTGATGCAGTCATAGAGCTGACTATGTATTTAAGAATAACCGCATAGATCTTAATGGAGTCCTTGAAAGGATTAAAATGCGTTTCACTGTTGTTATTGGAATAGATGGTTTCGATAGGACGCTCACAAAATTCCATATTATTTTGCTTCATAGAAAGCAGCATATTGGTTTCATATTCAAATCTTTCGCCGCCGACCTTTATCAGCGTGGGAAGATAGCTGCGGGGAATAGCTCTGAGTCCTGTTTGTGTATCGCTAATTTTAATTCCACATAAAAATTTGAAGGTGAACGATGTAATGTTGTTTCCTATACGGCTTTTTGGGGGAATGTTTTTTCTCTTAAAGTTTCTTGCGCCGAATACGGCAATATTTTTATTTTCCATCTCCCTTGCACAGGCGTAAATATCTGCGGGAGTATGCTGTAAATCGTCGTCTGTGGTTACGACGCCGAATTTATCTTTACGGTTTTCAAAAAAGTATTCAAAGCCTGTTTTAAGTGCTCTGCCCTTTCCCATATTTTTTTCGTGGATAATAAGCGTTACATGGGGACTGGTTTTAACCTGTTCAAAAATCTGTTTTGATGAATCCTTACTGCTTCCGTCATTTATAACTATAATATCGTCAAAGCCGTACTTTGTAAGGGCGTCAACAGCTTCTATGAGCTTTTGGGAAGGATTATAGCTTGGAAGAATTACCGAAATATTCATGGTTACACCCTTTATTTTTATTTACCGAATAATTATATCACCTGTCTATATAAAAATCAATTACAAAACAGTAACAAATTTTGAATTTTTGCCGTTGACAAAAATAAAGTAACGGTGATAAAATATTCTTATCTACATCATGGAGAATAATATTGTGAAAAATAAAGTTATTTTTATTCTTATTTCAATTATTTTCATACTGCTTTGTATGAGTACTGTTTTAGGTACTTTATTGAACAGAAGCTTAAGCTCCGAATATATAAAGCAGGAGGGAAGCGATGCTACAGAACCTTTTGGTTCGGGCAATTTAATAATTTCAAGTGAAACAGAATTTATTACCGATAAAATAAACATAAATACCGCTTCAAAGGACGAACTTAAAAGGCTTAAGGGAATTGGAGAGGCTATTGCTCAAAATATTATATGAATATGGGAAATTCGATTCGATTGAGGAAATTATAAATGTAAAGGGAATAGGAAAAGCTAAATTTGAGGATATAAAGGATCATATAACCGTTTGAGAACAAATGCGGCTGTAAAAAATCATCGCAGCGCTTTTGAGGGCGGCGGATAATCGAAACTGCATTTCTGAAAGCGGGTACATTTCAACTTATTTAATTATTCTGATTTTTCCGATCAAAGGAAGCTCTTTCGCTTTGCCTGACGCAGCGTTAACAATACCTAAAATCGTAAATACAAAAATCAAAAGACCGAATGCTCCGAAAAAAATACTTCCAACAAAAGGAATAACACTCAAAACACCGCCGGCAACGCCGTATATAAATCCTGCAATAAAAAGAATTATTCCTTGGTTAGAATGAAAACGAGCATAGGGAGAATTAGGCGCAGACAATATAGGAATCAAGAATAAAATTCCCAAATATGATAAAACAGCCATTGCCTTATTTTGGGCAATGTCGTTAGGATCCATAGTTGAAGTGTAGTCTGTGCCGTCCATAGATACAGGGGCGGGGTTTACATAAGTGTTGCTGTTATTTGCTGTTGTTTGCTGCGGAGCACCGCAGTTAGGGCATACGTTAGTGTTATTGTCAATGGAAGCTCCGCATTTTGTGCAAAAAGGCATGATAAATTCCTCCTAAAATTTGTTTTTTGTAAAGCAAACATACTTTATATATATTTTAACTTATTTTAAAAAATAAATCAATAAGCTTTTTGCTTTTTGATCTAAATTTTTTATACTTGTCAATGACTTGTCTCAATTAGTTCAAAATAAATATGATGATGGTTAGTTATACTGTTTTTTAATCATTTTACAGACAACTTTACAGTACTGAATGTCTAAATAAGACACAATGCCCCAAATTTATAAAAAATTCAAGGGCATTAGGGTTTTTATTGTACATATTATGTGTATAAAAGTCTATTCACCCAGATCATCCAAAGCGCCTGCCAAGAACGAGTCATTACTTTCTGCATATGCAGCATTGGCAGCATTTTGGTTTTGTGAATTTTCCTCATCGTCTTTATCCAAAACGCTTTTGTATTTTTTAGGCTCGGGATTATGTTTTTGAAACATAATAGCGTTTCGGAACAGATCGGGAAACTTTTCAGCCAGAAACTTTCGATCCTTTAAAGGAACTTTATCACCGTGCATTATACGGTTGGCAATTTTCATACATTTTGCCAAATCCTGTATTCTGTCGCTGCCTTTATTTTCTCTTGATTCCTGAAGCCGCTTTGCAAAAGCTTCAATTTCCGCTAATGAAGCGCTTTTATTTTGATTATTGTTTGACAGATCATCCTGTTTGGTATTGCCTTCTTTTTTTGCCTGTGTTCTTTCAAGATACTTCTGTGCCTCCCGGGTTAATGTCAGAGTATCAGTTCTTGCGGGTTTCGTCTGACTGTTTTCTGAACCGATTTTGTTTGGAGTGTATAAGATGGGATTTTGAGAAGCTGCCCCCAACTTGTTAATACCCATAAAAGCACCTTCTTTCCTATATGGAAAATTATATATTATTTATATATTTTATCGTCATAATCTTTAAAAAGTTAATATAAATCCGTATAAAAATATATTGAATATGAAAAAAATTATAAGAAACTGTTTCAATAGGAATTGACGCACGTCTTTTCGGCATACTTTGCCGCTGACTGTGTTAAAAATCCTTGATGGGCGACAGACCGCCTGCGGATTTTTGCCTTGTGACAAAAAATATGCTCGAAAATCCACACACCATTTTTACCGGAACAGTTTCTAAAAAATGCAAATAAAAAATTTAATCAGCGATTTGTAAATTAGAGCGTGTTCACATAAAATCAGTATGCAGATTTTCGTGCATAATTTTGTTGTCTGCAAGGCAAAATTTTGCAGGAATATCGTCATATTT
>CANEHP010000139.1 GCA_947427325.1 uncultured Clostridia bacterium
AACAACAGAAAATCAAGGATAATGTCGAAAAAATCATTTTTTGTTATGATTTTTTTCGAGAAACAGTGGAAAATCAAGGTTAATACCGAAAAACGTTTTTCCGTTATTCCTTTTTCGGAAAACAACAGAAAATCAAGGATAATGTCGAAAAAATCATTTTTTGTTATGATTTTTTCGGAAAACAGTATAAAATCAAGGATAATGTGGAAAAACGATTTCCCGTTATCCTTGGCTTAGATAATAAGATAAAAATCTCAAGGAGCAAAAGTGTTAATGAAAATAAGAGAATATTTGGAAAATAATTTTGAAAATCTGAAATCCGATCTGTCAAGATTGGTAAAAATCCCTTCGGTAAGCGGAAGCCCCGAGGGAAATTATCCCTTCGGAAAGGAATGCGGCAAGGCTCTTGACGAATTTCTGAAAATAGCTGAGGAAAAAGGCTTTACCATCAGAAACTGCGGCTACTATGCGGGCAGCGCTGACCTATACCCGGAGGGAGAGGCAGAATTAGGCATTTTAGCGCATCTTGACGTCGTTCCCGTTACGGAAAAGAATTGGTCAGTACCGCCCTTTGAATTGACCGAAAGAGAGGGCAGGCTTTACGGCAGAGGAGCGGAGGACGATAAAGGACCGCTGCTTGCGGCTATGTGGGCAATGAAGGCGGTTAAGGAATGCGGCTTTAAGCTTAAGGGCAATGTAAGGCTTATTGCGGGCTGTTCGGAGGAAACAGGCTTGGAGCTTGACATAGAAGAATACCGCAAAAGAGAAAAAATGCCCGAAAAGGTCTTTACTCCCGATGCGGAATTTCCCATTATCACCACAGAAAAGGGTATGCTGAGATTTACCTTCGGCGGAGGCGTGAACACCGATACTATAATAGGAATAAAAGGCGGCACGGTGGTAAACGCCGTCCCCTCGGAGGTAACCGCTCTGTTAAAGGGCGAAATATCGCTGTCCCATACAGAGGGAATTACCTCATATTTTGAAAAGGGAAATACTGTCATTGTATGCAAGGGAAAATCCGCACACGCTTCAACTCCCCGACAGGGAGAAAACGCCTTTACCAAGCTGCTTGCGTATCTTATGAGCGCCGGGGAGCTGACGGCAGGGGACAGACAGCTTGCAGAGGGCTTATTAAAGCTGTTTCCCGACGGAGAAACCGATGCAAAAGCCCTTGACCTTGCGGTAAGGGACAAATCGGGAGAAACCACCTGCGTTTTCAGCATTATAGATTTACAGGAAGGACAGCTTACCGCAAAGGCGGATATGAGATTTCCCATATCCTTAAGCAAAGCGAAATGCAGTGAAAAAATAAAAGCCGCCGTAGAAAGGGCGGGCTTTGAGCTTTTAAATATAACAGGCTCGGAGCCTCACAGCGTTGACGAAAACAGCGAGTTTGTCCGTGCTCTTCTTGCGGCTTACACTGGAGTAACGGGAAAGCCCGCATTCTGTAAGGCTATCGGCGGCGGAACTTATGTTCATAATATAGAGGGCGGCGTTGCCTTTGGCATGGAAATCGAGGGAGAGGACAACCACATTCACGGCGACGACGAATGGGTAAGCACCGACGCTCTTCTTACGGCGGCGGAGATTTATGCCAAGGCTATTTTGGGGATTTTGGGGGAATAACGGTTGGCAGTTAAGAGTTGGCAGTTAAGAACCTGTTCTCATTCTATGAGAACAGGTTCTAAGAGTTGAATGCCTACTGCAAACTGTAAACTGTCAGCTTTTTATATCGAGAACCGTTGCCCGCCGATATATCAGCTTCCGTTCCCTTCAACAACCTCCAAAAGCCTGTCCGTAAGATTAGCCCAATAAAGCGGGAACAATGCGTCCGCACAGCCTAAGAAAAACATATTTCTGTTATTTATTGCGGAAAAATCCTTGCCGTAGGTGTAGACAAAGGACTTAAACCATTCGGTATCGAAAATAGGCTCGTCCTGATTTTTTGACTTTATGGCCTTAAGGTTATTTTTAAAGTCGCCTGTTACAAGATTATCTATGTTTTCCGCACCCTGCCGGCAGACAATTCCGAAAAGCTGCTTAATATCCGTATCGTTAAAATTGGATCTGTCCTGCACATATTTCTTCAAAAACGGAAGCCTTACGGCAAAGGCGTATCTGATGAGCTTTTTAAGCTCGGCGAACTCGGGTCTTGCCAAATCGCCCGTCTCTTCGGGGGTAAGCCTTATGCCCAGGCGGCCTAAAAGGGTTTTGTCGGTGATATTGTGCAGGGAAACCTTAAAAATATCCTTAACATTAAGCTCGTAAAAATTTTCATAGGAAATAAAGCAGATATATTTTAACGCTTCATATATGGAATCCGATGCGTCGCCAATCATTGACGCCATGGAAAGCAGCTCAGCTTGTGTCATTATGCGGCCTCTTTTCTAAAATTTGTAGTACTTATGATTATATCAAAAATCTCGCATTATTTCAAGTGTTTTGAGCCATTTTCAAAACGCTGCGAAAAATATTTCATAATCTACTTGAAAATTACATAAAAATATGAGAAAATAATAATCGGCGCAAGGATCGTGCGCAATAAAAAACAAGAAAAGAGAAATTGATATGAATAAAACAGCTTGTATAATTTTGGCGGCAGGGGACGGCAAAAGAATGAAATCCCATAAGCCCAAGGTATTGATGAACGTACTGTTTAAGCCTATGTTAGGCTGGGTATTGGACAGTGCGGAAGGGATAAGCCCCGATGAAATCTGCGTTGTGGTGGGCAGCGGGGAGGAGCTTGTAAAAAAGTATCTTGACAGCAGGGCGAAGAATTATACCACTGCAAGGCAAGCCGAAAGAAAGGGTACGGGACATGCGGTAATGCAGGCGGAAAATACCCTTAAAAACAGCGAAAATGTGCTGGTGCTTTGCGGCGACGCACCTTTTATTGACGAAGAGACAATTTTAAACGCTTTAAAAGTACATACCGAGGGCAGCTGCGGAGTGACCGTTATTGCCGCCGTTCCCGACAATCCCTTCGGTTACGGCAGAATAATAAGGGACGAAAAAGGCGATTTGTTGAAAATAGTCGAGCAAAAGGACGCCTCCGAAGAGGAGCTTGCTGTTAAGGAGATCAATTCGGGAGCGTACTGGTTCAACGGCAGGGCGCTTTTGGAGGCTTTACCCAAGCTTTCACAAAGCAATGCGGCAGGGGAATACTATCTTACCGACGCAGTTTCCGTTATAAGAGAAAGCGGAAAAAGGGCGGCGGTAAGCACCGCAAAAAATAAATATATAGTTTTGGGCGCAAATTCCCGCACCGATTTGTCAAGCCTTAACGGATATGCAAGGGAAAAGATTTTAGCGGAGCTTATGGAAGGGGGAGTCGAAATCCCCTGCAAGGACGGCATTATTATCGGAAAGGACGTTCGGATAGGTCAGGACACCGTTATTCTTCCCAACACGGTTATAAGAGGAAAATGCAAAATCGGCAGCAGCTGTGAAATAGGTCCTAATTCGCTTATAGAGAACTGCACCGTAGGCGACGGAGTATCCCTTAACAATGTGCAGGCTTATGAAAGCGTAGTGGAAAGCGGCGCAAAAATAGGACCCTTTGCCCAGCTCCGTCCCGGCAGCCATATAGGACAGAATGTTAAAATAGGCGATTTTGTGGAGATAAAGAACAGCAATATAGGCGAGAAAACCTCGGTGGCTCATCTTACATATTTAGGGGACAGCGATGTGGGACGAGGCGTAAACTTCGGCTGCGGCTGTGTTACCGCCAACTATGACGGAATAAATAAATTCCGCACCAAAATCGGCGACGATGCATTTATCGGCTGCAACACCAACCTTATCGCTCCCGTGGAAATAGGAGCAAACGCCGCAACGGGAGCGGGCTCTACCATTACGGAAAATGTTCCCGCCGATTCCCTTGTATTGGAGAGAGCGGATACCAAGATCATTGAGCATTGGGAGAAAAACAGGCTCAGGAAGAAGAAGTAATATAAAAAATAAAAATAAAAATTCCCCCTTTTGCGAACGCCAAAAGCCTTCGTTTAAAAGGGAGAATTTTTTACCGTTTACTTTCTCTTTTTAATTTTTCTTTTTACTTTCTCTTTTTGGTAAAGCCTGCCGCCAATGCTGCCGCCGCCGCACCGAATAAGGTTCCGCCTACAGCCACGCCTGTATTTGCGTTGCCTCCGCCGTTAACTGCGGTGTTTGCAGTTGTCATTGCGGCGGTAGTGGTGCTTTCCGTGGTTGTTTCCGCTGTGGTTTCGGAAACCGAGGTATCCTCCGTACCGTCTCCTGCCGCATCTCCTGTTGCGTCGCCCGCTGCATCGCCCGCATCTCCTGCCGCATCTCCCGCTGCGTCGCCTGCGTCTCCCGCTGCGTCGCCGATACCGTCAGCCACATCGCCGACTGCGTCGCCAGCGCCGTTTATGATATCCTCTGCGCCTTGACCGATACCGTCTATAATATCGCCTGCGCCGTCGCCTATATCGTCAATGGCGTTGGCGGCAAAGGCGGTGGTGCTTAAGGCAAGAGCAGCCGCTGCAGTTGTCAGAATATATCCAATTTTGTTTTTGAATACTTTCATATCAATAATCCTCCCTTTCAGAATACAAACCGTTTAACGGGATAAAAATCCCGATATTATTATCTGAAAGAAAACACGGATTATACAGAAAAATTTTGACGGTTCGGGCAGATTATCGCTCTTCCGTTATAATATTCATCTCGTTTTCGTTTTCCTCAATGCTTTCCTGCTCCGTTGTTAATTTTTTTCCGCAGACCGAGCAGTAGGCATTTTTTATTTTAAGCACCGCACCGCATTTGGGACACTTCACCAATCCGAGGACGTCGTCTATTCTTCGGTCCAAAGCGGCAATTCTCCTTCGTGTCCCGTCAATCTGCGCCGTAATGGAAACAATTTCCTGCGAATCCTCATCGCCGCTTTTACACATATTATAAACAGTTTTCCCAAGCTCTATGTATTGTCCCGCCAAAAGCTTGTTAAGAGCCGATTTAGACAGCTTTAGCCTTGCCGCCTTGCAGGTTGTGTCCGCTTTTTTCATTGCAGCCGATGTAATATCCTTTACCGTTTCAAAAAATTCCGACATAATATCCATTCCTTTCCAAATTTATAAGACTGATGCCAATTACTTTTTTAAACTGCGGTTATTGCGCCGACTTAAAAACGGATTGGCTTAAAAGCATTTAATAACAGAGCTATTAAAATTAAAGCGACTATTGTATTATCATCACATATTAAAAAAAGGATTAAATCTTTTTTCGGTTTCAAGATCCGTATCGCTGCCGTGGCCGCAGTACAGTCTGTAATTTTTTTCCGTTTTCGCAAGCCTTTTCAACGACTGCATAAGCTTGCCGCCGTTTCCCGAATACAAGTCCGTCCTTCCCACCGATCCGCTGAAAACGGTATCCCCTGCGATAATAAAATCATCGCCTATAAAGCATATGCTTCCCTCGCTGTGACCGGGAGTTTCCATTACCCTCAGTGAGTATTCCTCCAGCTTTATTATATCCCCTTCTTTTAAAAATCCGTCGGCTGTCACGGGATTAAAGGGGATAAAGGGAGCGATAAGCCCGCCCGACTTTTCCCTGTCATTAAGCATAACGCTGTCCTTTTCGTTTATATAAACGGGAACGCCGTATTTTTCCTTTAAAAAAGCCGCCGCTCCCATATGATCAAAGTGACCGTGGGTGAGGAAAATTTTGTCGGGAGTAAGCCTTTGTCTTGTAAGCTCTGCCGCTATTTCCTCTCCCTCGTCGCCCGGGTCGATTATAACCGCTTTGTTTTCGGAATATTTCAATATATAGCAGTTTACGGCGATAGGTCCCAATGTTAGCTTTGTTATGGTCATAAAGACTCCTTTTTTATTTAGAACTTGTTCGCATAGAAATTGGCACGCATCTTTTCGGCAAATTTTGCCGATGACTGCGTCAAAAT
>CANEHP010000140.1 GCA_947427325.1 uncultured Clostridia bacterium
CGGGCGAAAAAGTAACTCTGAAGCTGTATCCCGAGGGAAGCATAAAAGAGCTTATTGTAAACGGAAAGGATATAGCGGAAAAGCTTGTAACGGAAAATTATCTCGTTTACACAACCGAAATAACGATAGACGAGGACGCCGAAATACTCGCAGTATTTGAGCCGGCGCAAGTGATCGAGGCTGACGCTCCGCCTGTGCCCGACACGATTGTAATTGACGGACAGGCGTATAACCCCATTGGAGAAAATCTCTTTAAAAACGGTGATTTCAGTGATACAAGCGGCAAGTCAACAGAACAATGGTACGTTGGAATGAACGAAGACGGTCACCCAAGAAACGGCGATACGTTACGTCCTTATTTTGACGATAACGGAAAGGCTGTCAATCTTTTGCCGCTGTCCGAAAGCGGGCTTCTGTTTACGGAAAAATCCGAAAAGACCCCGGAAAATATGTTTTACTTTGCCAAGAACGGCAATGGATATTGTCTTACCGAAACAGTGGGCGAACCATGGCAAAGCAACGCATGGAACGGTTCTCACTCGCTCTTGGCGTATGTTGATATTAAGCCCGACACCGACTATTGCTTTTCTTTCCGTGCAAAAACCGACGGCGGAGCGGCGTCAATCAGATGCGGTGCAATCAACACGGAGAACTATGTTCAAAAAATATATAAAACATCCGACACCTTAAATTTTTCCGGCAGCGGATATATGTCGTGCCCTAACGGCGATATGCAGAATGTTAGCGGATCATGGCAGGAATACAAGATGGTCGTTAACAGCGGAGACGGCGATCGGTTCATCTTTAACGCTTACTGGCTTCATATGTGTTCAAACCTAAGCTTTACGGATTTCAGGCTTAATGAGGTCGAAAAGACGGGCGACAGAGGAACGAGAATAGTCTCCGCCGAAAATCCGCCGGCGCTTGTGGTAAAGCAGGGAGATTCTGCTACAATGCCCGAAAAGATAGAAGCTTATGCCCGGGACGGAGAAAAGGTAAGCATAAGGATCAACTGGGCTGACACAGACAAGCTTACGGATAAAGCGGGAATATATCTCATTGAAGGATACGTAGTTCCGCCCGAGGGATTTTATATTGAAGAAGGAGCGCTGAGGGCAGTTTTGAGAATGGTTGTAACCAAATAAAAGTTAGCCTGTATTCGTCCGCCCCTATTTTCAAGGTCATGGTACAAATAAATGTCAACAATGACCGATTTAAGGAGTCGCTGTTCATAAATATACTTCACGCCGAATAATTTAAAAAGGTTAGCATCTTTTTAATTCAAAATTAGTGTAAAACAAAAAACCTCTCAAGCCGTGCAGCGGAGTCCCGCTGCCTTGAGAGGTTTTTATTGTTCGACGATTAAAAATTAAAGCTGAGGACCTGCGGCAACCAAAGCCTTGCCCGCTTCATTGCCCTCATATTTCGCAAAGTTCTTGATAAATCTTCCTGCAAGATCCTTTGCCTTTTCGTCCCACTGTGCGGCGTCCGCATAAGTATTGCGGGGATCGAGTATATTAGTATCTACGCCGGGAAGCTCGGTAGGAACTTCAAAGTTAAAGTAAGGGATCTTCTTGGTGGAAGCCTTTTCAATATCGCCGTTTAAGATAGCGTCGATAATTCCTCTGGTATCCTTGATGGAAATTCTCTTGCCCGTGCCGTTCCAGCCTGTGTTTACGAGATATGCCTTAGCGCCGCTCTTTTCCATTCTCTTAACCAATTCCTGTGCATATTTTGTGGGGTGCAGCTCCAAGAATGCCTGACCGAAGCAAGCGGAGAAGGTGGGAGTAGGCTCGGTGATTCCACGCTCCGTACCTGCAAGCTTAGCGGTAAAGCCCGAGAGGAAGTAATACTGCGTCTGCTCGGGAGTAAGAACGGATACGGGAGGCAGTACGCCGAATGCGTCTGCGGAAAGGAAGATAACGTTCTTTGCTGCGGGCGCAGAGGAAACGGGTCTTACAATTTTTTCAATATGGTCGATAGGATAGGAAACACGTGTATTTTCGGTTACGCTCTTGTCCTTAAAGTCAATCTTGCCGTTTTCGTCAAGAGTTACGTTTTCCAGAAGTGCGTTTCTCTTTATAGCGTTGTAAATGTCGGGTTCGGATTCCTTGTCAAGGTCGATAACCTTTGCATAGCAGCCGCCCTCAAAGTTAAATACGCCGTTGTCGTCCCAGCCGTGCTCGTCGTCGCCGATAAGCAGACGCTTGGGATCGGTGGAAAGGGTGGTCTTGCCCGTGCCGGAAAGTCCGAAGAATATAGCGGTGTTCTTGCCCTCCATATCCGTGTTTGCGGAGCAATGCATGGAAGCAATGCCCTTTAAAGGCAGATAGTAGTTCATCATGGAGAACATACCCTTCTTCATCTCGCCGCCGTACCAGGTATTGATGATAACCTGTTCACGGCTTGTGATGTTGAACATTGCGGCGGTTTCGGAGTTAAGACCCAATTCCTTATAATTTTCAACCTTAGCCTTAGAAGCGTTGTATACAACAAAATCGGGTTCAAAGCTTTCCAATTCTTCGGCAGTGGGGAGAATAAACATATTCTCTACAAAGTGAGCCTGCCACGCCACCTCCATAATAAAGCGGATAGCCATTCTTGTATCCTTGTTAGCGCCGCAGAAGGCGTCGACAACATACAGCTTCTTGTTTGAAAGCTCTTTTTTGGCAATATCCTTGCAAACGTTCCAGGCTTCCTGCGATGCGGGATGGTTGTCGTTTTTATATTCGTCGGAGGTCCACCAAACGGTATCCTTGGAGTTTTCGTCCATTACAATGAACTTATCCTTAGGGGAACGGCCCGTGTAAATGCCCGTCATTACATTTACCGCGCCCAATTCGCTTACCTGACCCTTTTCGTAGCCTTCGAGAGCAGGATTGGTTTCTTCCTTGAACAGCTCTTCATAGGAAGGATTGTGTACAATTTCGGTTGTGCCGGTGATACCATACTTAGTTAAATCAATTTTGCTCATACAGCTTTGCCTCATTTCTGTTTTTTCTTTTTACAAGCACAAGAATTAGTTTGCGCCGTTTCGTTTTACTATATTCACAAGTATAAACGATCTTATGAATGCAGTAAATCTTCAAGAATAATTATAACACTTTTTTTGCCGCTGTCAATATATACAAAATCAGTAAATTTATTCCGTTATTCGGTTGCATTTTGGGCAATTTTGACTTAATTCCATTCTGACAAGTTACCTAAAACGCCGAGAGATACCATCGCTAATCGCAGTCTGTATCGGGGTTTGTATACAGCTCACGGAAACGGCCCGCAAAGGCGGGTTTTTCGTTCTTTATGTAAAGATGTGAGGTATCGCCGAACGAGTTAAGCCGAAAACAGGCAATGCCGTTGCAGCGTTCCTCGGTAGCCAGTGTTGTAACGGAGGTCGGGGCGGCAATAAACCCTTGCCACAAAACCATAGGCGGTATGCCGAGCAAATGACTGAGCAGAACGCACTGAATGCCGAAATGACAGAAAAGCGCAATGGTATCGCTGTTGGGGGAAACCGCAAGATATGTATTTCCCTTGCGCTTGTAGCCGTGGCGTTCGAGAAGCTTGTCAAACTCACCGTTTACTCTTTCAATATTTGAACGCATATTTGCATTGCGCATTTTCGGGATATCATACCACAGGTTTTTGTCGTAATACTCACTTACAGCAGTCCATTCCTCCGGCATCATATCCCACACCACGGGAAACTCCTGCAGCCAGTCGAAGGTTTCGGCAGTACGCCCGCATTTTTTCAGTGTAAGAGAAATGGTGTCCTGAGCCCGTCCCAGCGGAGAAACATAGTAATTTTTTATATTCATGGGCGCAATGCGTTCCGACAGCATTTCCGCTTCCCGCCAACCCTTTTCTGTCAGGGAATCTATACTGTAATCCGGGTCGCCGTGGCGTATTATAAGTATCTTCATATTTGTTATCTCCTGTTTTTTCTTTAAATGCAGCATATTGGTAGCATATCGTAAAAAGGAAATTTTGCACTGCAAAAATATTATGCCTTAAAAGTAATACAATGTTATAAAACATTAAAATATTATTTCCTCTTTAGGAAGCCTTTAGAGGTTTCTTTAAATTGTACCACATTTATTATTTAGAATCAATATTTTTTAAAACTAATTGAATTTCTTAAATATCATTTGTACATAATTTATATAAAAACTAAAATAAAGCAAAAAAAGACCTTTACAAATATCTACATTAAATGTATAATATATTATACGGTCAATGTGGATTGCTGTACTTGCCTTTAAGGGTAATTAAAGCAATCCACCAATGACACATGAAAGGGAGACTTATATGAATAAGCGTTTTTGTAAAAAAATATGCACTTTATCAATATCTGCGGCTATGTTGACAAGCTTGTCAATCAGCGCCGCTGACAATTCGGCGGAAAAAAAGGGAGAGCTTGGCTCGGCAGCGATTGATTCTGTCAGCAGCAATGTTTATAAAACCGAAGATAACGCCAATCCGATTTCTGCGGTAAAATTTTGTGCCGATCCCACTTCGGTAGAGTATAACGGCAGATTATATGTTTACGGCACAAGCGACCATGAGCAATATGAAAAAGTCGGTGCAAACGGCGAAAACCATTATGGTTTCATTTACTCATTAGAAATATTTTCCACCAATGATATGGTAAACTGGGAATATCATGGCAGTATAAATGTCAAGAAAATTGCCCCCTGGATAGCGAATGCGTGGGCGCCTTCCATTGTTTCAAGAGTTGAAGACGACGGACTGACCCATTTTTACATGTATTTTTCCAACAACGGCGTAGGCGTGGGTGTAATTACCTCCACCGACCCTGTGGGACCATGGAGCGACCCGCTGGGCAAGCCTTTGGTTAGTTTTAATACGCCGGGTCTTAAAAACTGTCCGAATCCCTTTGACCCCGGTGCGCTAATAGACGAAAACGGAACAGGCTGGCTTTCATTGGGTGGCGGAAATCCCGGCAAATACAAAACCGATATCGCTAAAATCGTCAAGCTCGGCGACGATATGATTTCCTTTGACAGTGATTTTGTGGGTATTGAAACACCTTATTTTAACGAAGCGAGTGAACTTAACTACATAAACGGAACTTATGTATACTCTTATTGCAACGATTGGCAGGAGCGTAAGCTTGATGTTTGGGATTATGAGGGAATCGAACCCCCTCACGGCTGCAGTATAGCATATCTGACGTCCACCAATCCCCTTGACGCCTCAAGCTGGGAATATAAAGGCGAATATCTTCTCAATGCGGGAGATTCGCCTGATAAAATGGATCACTGCAACAATCACTCGCATTTGCAGAAATTTAAGGATAAATGGTATCTCATTCATCATACAATGATCCTGCGTCAAGATATGAAAATAAAGGGCGGCTTCAGAAGCATATGTGTGGAGAATGTCTCGGTTGATGAGGAAAACATTACCATATCCCTTGTTAAGCCCACAAGAGCGGGCGTTTCTCAGAATGACTCACTTGATCCATACTCTTCCCATTCCGGAACGGAAATGTTTACATGTGCGGACATTGATTTCTCGCAAAGGTCAAACGGCACAAACACCTCCAAAAGCTTGGAAAACGGTTCATGGATAAATATCAAGGGTGCAGATTTCACTCGTGGGGCAACTGAGTTTTGTGCCGAAGTAAAGGGCAGCGGCAGGATAGAGGTAAGATTAGACAGCGTTTCTTCACAGCCTGTGGCAGCCGTTGATTTCAATGCCGACGACTGGCAGACTGTAAAAGCTTCGTCTTTGGCGAAATTTGACAGCGGAAAGCATGATGTTTATCTGGTATTTTCCAACAGCTCCATAGAGCTTGCTTCGTGGAAATTTACCGAGGGCGAAGTCAAGGAAACAGATGCTTCAAATAATAATTCCAACGGTGGTATTAATATAACCGGCATTATTATAGC
>CANEHP010000141.1 GCA_947427325.1 uncultured Clostridia bacterium
GGGAACAGAAAAGGATGGCATGTATTGAACTGTCCGCAAAAAATGACCGACTGATCTTGAACAGCGTAACGGACGTATAGTAAGGCAAGGCAACACCTTTGACAAGGTGAAGATCTTCAACTATGTTACAGAGGACACCTTTGACAGCTATATGCTGAATATCATAATCAATAAGCAAAAATTCATCTCGCAGCTCATGAGCGGCAAGACCCCTGCAAGAACTTGTGAGGACGTGGACGAAATGGTGCTTAATTATTCGGAAATGCAATCTTTAGCAACAGGCGACCCTCGTATTAAAGAAAAGATCGAGCTGGACGGTGAGGTGGCAAGGCTTAGAATTTTGGAGAGCGAGCATTTCAATAACAAGTACCGTCTTGAAGATTTTATTGTGAACGGAGAGAAACGTAAAATCGCTCTTGAAAATCAGCTTAGTGTCTGCCAAGCCGACAAGGCATTCGCAGACAAAAACAAGCTTCCCCCGGATACATTTGCCGTGGAGCTTGGCGGTAAGACATACACGGAACGCAAAGAAGCTGCACCTATTTTACAGAAATATATTCTTAACACTATGGTGAGCGGCGAACAGCAGAAGATAGGTAAGTATTGCGGCTTCGATATTTCCGTCAAGCGTGAGACGAGCAGCTTTGGCAGCGGAAACGGAATTCCTGTTCTTTTTCTTCAGCAAGGTAAAAATATTCAGCACTCTGCCGAGCTGTCACTTGACAGTGATATAGGCAGCATCACACGAATGGAAAATATATTAAAGCTTGGAATTGACAAGATGATAAAGGAAACAGAAAATCAGTTGGATCAGTTAAACAAGGATCTGCAGGAAGCCAAGAAAACTAAAGACATACCCTTTGAATTTACCGATGAATTGGAGGCTAAAGCCGCAAGATTGGAACAGCTTAATGTTGAATTGAATAAGCCTGATGAGGTTGTTATGATTGATGAGGACGAGGAAAAGGATAATTCCGATCTTGATGAATATCTTGACAGGGACAAGTCGAAACATATGCCAAGGAGATAATATAAAAAGCGAACAATAAAAGGAAAACAATTATGTATATACTTAATGGAAACTTATTTGTTTGTCTTATGTATCTTTTTGTGAGAGTCTGTCCATTGTGTTTCTACATACATTTTTAGTAAATTTAAAACTTGTAGATCAATAGCAATTCTTCCCTTGTCTGCAAGTAAACAGATGAGCCTGCAAGTATACTTAAAAATAAGTGAAAGCAAAGCAATGCAAGTGGCAACTGAAATCAAAATCATAATAATTGATAATGCAATAATGATGTGTACCATTTTTTCCTCCTTTGAAAGTCCAAAAAAATTAAACTACCGAGATTATATTGTTTAAGTATTCTCTCAATATGATTATATACAAGCTAATGTCAAAAAATGCAAAAAAACCACAATTTTTTTTGCAAAAGGATATAAAAGTAGCTAAGAGAGGAGTAAAGTATGCAAGTATCAAAAAAACAAATTGAGTTGGCAAGGAACGCTAACCTTGCCGAATTTTTTATGAACAGCGGTTATGAATACGAACAAAAAGGCAATGAGCTTCATGTCCGAGGATTCGGCGGATTGTACATAAATACAATTCAAAATTCTTGGTATCAGTTTTCGGAACAGCGTGGAGATAAAAATCCTGTAAATTGTTTGACAACTGTTTTGGGAATGGATTTCACAAGTGCCGTTTCCGCTCTTTCGACAGAAGCATTTCAAAAAAAATTTTCAAACAAATTACAAAATAAGACAACACAAATTCACGAAAAAGCAAAAGAATATGAAGCAAAAGCACATAGTATAAAATCACAAGAAAAAATTCAAAGCACCGAGTTGGAACTTCCTGTCAATGAACACGAAAAAAAAAGAATTTTTGCTTACCTTTCCAAGGAACGATATATTTCTTCCAAGCTTGTGCAGGAGCTTGTAGATAAAAAACTTTTATATCAAGGCTCGGTAAAATATAAAGACAAGGATGGCAACGAACAGTACGCAAAAGGCAATGCAGTTTTCGTTCAAAAGGATATGGACGGTAACATAGTGGGCGCAGAAATTCACGGCACAAATACATTCAAACGTTTCAAAAAAATAGCAGGATCGGGCGATGAAAATTTATTTCAGTATGCCATTGGAACTCCAAAAAAAGTTTATGCCTTTGAAAGTACCATTGATTTACTGTCCTTCAAAATGTTAGCTGATCCCGAAAAAATTAAAGACAGTTTGTTGGTTTCAATGGGTGGTCTTAAACCTAATGCTTTGAAAAAAATTGAAGCAAGCGGATTGAAAATTTATAGCTGCGTTGACAATGATGAGAAAGGAAAAAAATTTAACGAGGTCAACGGTTTTCAATACGCAGGAAGAAAATTATCCGAGGAAGGCGTTAAGGATTGGAACGAACTTTTGAAAAAAAGAGTGCATAGCATAGGCAAAAATATTGAAGCTCACTTGGAAGCTTCACAGAAAAAAGTGGAAGCACTCACTGAAAAAAAGGAGAAAAAAACTTCACCTAAACCGCCAAAACGATAAACTTTTAAAAGGGTTTTAGGGGTTGCCTCTAAGAAAAAATTTGCAAAAATTTTTACCGCACTGAAAGAAAAATCATTGTGATGAATTTGTGAAAAACGAAAAAAATTTTTTGAGGTTTTACAAAATTTTTTTAGGATTTTTGTTTCATTTTCGCTTGAAAATGTGCGGTCGAGGTTTTAGGGGTGTCCCCTAACTCAATCAACCACTTTTGATGAAAAACTCCGTTTTTTGTCAAAAGTGGTTATTGAGTATAACCACTTTGGCGCACCACCTAAAAATGGTTAAGGAGAACACTGTAAAATTTGTTTGGATTTATTTGGACTTCGCTGAACGCTGCGTTCACCAAAGGGGTTATAGGAAAACAACATATTTGTGATAGAATTGTGAAAGAAAAACGCTACACGACTGAAAAGAAAAGGAGGATTGTATGAGTGCGGTAAGTTTGTCGGTAAGAGTAGATGCGGGAGTTATTGAACATAATAACCGTGACTTTATTGCCAAAAATGTAGACAAAGATAAGATTGCCGATAATATCACCTATGTAAAAAAAGATTTAAGAGAAATCTATCAAGAAACATTCGGTAAAGCTCTTGAAGAATACAACGCAAAACAAAAACGCTCTGACAGAGTTATAAAGGATTATTACGAACATATAAAAAACAGCAATCAAGAAAAATTATTCTATGAAGCTATTATACAATTTGGGAATATAGACAGCTCCGCTGTTGGAACAGAGGGAGGAGAGCTTGCAAAGAAGATGTTGGACGATTATATGAAAAATTTTCAAGAAAGAAATCCTAATCTAGTTGTATTCAACGCTGTTATGCACTTAGATGAAGCTACCCCACATCTTCACATCAACTTTGTACCTGTCGCTCATAATCAAAGCCGTGGATTGGAAACAAGAGTATCATTAAAAAAGGCTCTTGATGAAATGGGTATTGCAGGAACAAGCAAAAAAGAAAGTGATCGTCAACAGTGGGCAGTAAGGGAAAAAGAAATTATGAAAACCATAGCAAAAAAACACGGACTTGAGATCGAAAACAAAAATATTACTCGCCCTCACTTGTCGGTAGAGGAATACAAACAAACCTGTCGTGAACTCGATAAAAAGAAAAAACAAATCAATGAGCTTTTTGAAAAATCAAATCTTAATCCTTCCGAAATGCAAAAATTTGACTTGGATTTATTGGTAAATCGCTCAAAACAACTTCAAAAAGAAGTTGAAGAAAAAAACAATCGCATTACAGATTTGGAAAACAAAATACAATCAGACTTCCGCTATATCAAAATCGGTGATGAGCAGAAAATAAGTTTCATTGCCGACAACTTACGAAAAGAAGGTATCAGCGTTGTTGATGACATTGACGGAATACACGTTCCCGAATGGGCAGTGAACCGTACAAGAGAAATTGCAAAAAAATACAAGCCCGTTAAGCTCACTTGGAGAAAAGAGCTTGCGTTGACAATCGACAGGCTTGTATATGTTGCAAAAGACTTAGACGATCTTCTTAACTTGCTGAAAGAAAAAGGTTACATTGTTCGCAAAGGAAAGTATATATCAATCAAGCCCTCGGACGATCCCGAAGCCCGTGCTGTCAGAACCAAAACATTAGGTGATGAGTACACGGAAGAAAATCTGATAAAAAGAATAGCCGATAAGCAATCCTATGCAAAAAAGACCGAAGAAAAAATTAAAACTACAACAGGAATTGAACGGGAGTTTTACATCGGAGTACAGCGAACCGTCACGGTTATTTTTTCAGGTAACAAAAAACCGAAGAAATACAATCCTGCAAAAAGCTATTCTATTAACAACGATTGGCACATTAACGAGCTGGCAACTGAAATAAATTTTATAAACCGTGAGCATATCAATTCGGCGGTGGAGCTTGAAAATCTGATTGAAAAATCGGGAGCAAATGTTTTACAGCAACAAAGTTCTCTTAATGAAATCACGGAAATGCAATCGAGCATGCGTGACGTGATTTCTAAAGCGGAGTTTTATTTTTCCATTAAAGATAAGCGAGGGGACGCTATGTTTACCGCCAAGCTTGCAGCTGCTAAAGAAACGTTGGAAAAATTTAATATCTCAAGCCTTGAGGATTTAACACCGCTAAAAAATCAATACAGTGAAAATATAAAAGCACTATCCAAAATCAACGCCTCAATGAGCGAATTGCAAAAAAGGCACAGTGCACTTTTGAAATTGCAGGAAATTCATCAGGCACTCACCAATGGAAATTACATTGATAATGTTATAGAAGCCGAAAAACAAAAAGCTAAAAAGGAACAGGATTTAAAATGAAACTATCATACATAAAGCTCCCAAACAAAATCTTAGATATGAGTTTGACCGCCAATGAGTTGGCGGTCTTATTTTATCTTTCGAGTATTTACGCTTCCGAACGTGATACTGTTTGTGTGAAGCAAAGCACAATCGCCAAGAAGTGCGGAATAAAGACAACGCAGACCGTCAGCAAGATAACCGCTTCACTTTCCAACAAAGGACTTATAATCTGTCGCCGCTGCATTTACGACGATAACAGCACAGGAATGATCTACTACACCCTCAAGCTCCCCAAAGCTTCAAAGGGATACTTTTTAGTGCAAAGACATATTTTAAATGAGCAGCTCTCCCCTGCTCAGATCCGTGTCTATCTGTTTATCTGCCGTTCCCTCTCCCCTTCCCTCGGTCGGTGTTGGAACAGCTACAACGATTTGGCGAAGCTCATCGGGATATCGAGGAGCAAAGCTATTGAAATTGTGGCGCAGCTGGTGGGTAAGAACGTGATCCGAAAACACAAGATAAAAACACGCAGCAATAAGCGTGTATACGGCGATAACCATTATACAGTAGTGTGTTACGTTCCTCACCATCCGATACGTAAACGCAGATGCCGCAGCTGCGACAAAAAAAAGGGCTGCCTTCTTGTAAAAGCAGTCATGCAGGACAAAGTGCGAATTTGTCCGTTTACAATATTTCTTGTATTTCCAATAATACCACCGAAAAGGCGTTTTGTCAAGTCGGCGGTATTTTTTTTACTTCTTTTTTGAAAGGGGTAGTCCCCAAAATTAAAGTTCTATATATAAACCAAGATTTACTTACTGAAAAGAAAAAAGTTAATGATAATTTCTTAACTTGTACTTGTTAATTACCAAGTGGACTTGAAGCAAAAAATTTTCACTTAAATCTTTGATATTTGCAGTTTTGCGGATTTAATGTGAAATTTGGCTTTTTAAGCCCATTTTTCTTTTCAGAAATGTAAATACAGCTTAAAATTAAGAAAAGTGGGGTTTTACGAGCTTATGCTGTATTTTCAGAGTTGGAGCGGAGGCAAGGACAGCACCGCCAGTATCATATTT
>CANEHP010000142.1 GCA_947427325.1 uncultured Clostridia bacterium
CTCCGCAAGGGGTAGAATTTATGAGTTTTGCTTTGCAAAACTCGAAAAACAGCCCGGTGGGCTGTTTTTCAAGAGGGGACGCCCTGCACGAGAGGGCGTCCCCTGTTTTATTTTAGCAGTACATTGTTCTGCGAGGTTATCCTCGCACGGTAAAATGTTTTTTTACAGCCCCACAGCCATTATAATGCGTTAATTAACCACAAACGCCACAGGCATTCGCCATGAATCATTGGAATAATAGAAGGTAACGCTGGTCATAAGGTACTCGTCGTTGTAATACATACAGGAGGAGCTGCCGCCGTCAAGGTTTGCGGCGTTTACCGCTCCGTATTTTTCCATAATTTCTATAAGGTCCGAGGCGGAAGCCCCAAGGTGTCCGTTTTTTCCTCTGCCGTCGGTAACCAGCATAAGCACGGAGCCGTCGGCGCACTGTCCTATTGCGGTTCTGGGATTAAGTCCGCTTCCCAAGCCGTTCATACCTCTCGAATTGCCGTTTATTATAAGCTGAACAAAGTGGTTGTTGGCGTCGCTGGACTCCTCTTGAAAGCAAACGGCGTCCCTTATGCGTTTTTCCTGTATAAGCTTTTCGGTTTCGCTTTCGGTCATTTCGGAAATATCTATTATCTGAAGAATATTATCCTCGGTAAAACCCACCAAAACAAGACCGCCGAACTCCCCGGGCTTATTGCGCTGTATTTCGCCCCTTGAAACAACAACTCCGTAGGGTTTTCCTCCCGAGTTGTTGGTGGAATCGTACAGACCGCCGTTTATGCCCGCTACAGCATTGCTGCCGTGTACCAGCTCGTCGAGATTTACTCCCTTTTCCTTCCAGGGGTAAGTACTTGCAAGGCTTATTCTTGAGGGGTCTTTAACCTTCATAAGCGTTGCGCTGTAGGTTCTGCCCGCAATCTTAATTATTTCAATGTCTTCGCCGACGTTTTGATCGTCTTTATTGACATCGTTTTTGTCCTTTGCGCCGGAAACGGAGATAAGCGCCGAGTTTACCTTATCGTTCATAGTTTCCATTGAATTGGAGTTTACCACCGCCTGAATTTCCTCGGGGGACAAAAACCACGAAACGAGAAATTTAAGCTGTCCTGTTTCCAGCAGCGTAGTAACAAGGGTTTGCCTTGCGCTTGGATATTTGTCGGTACACATTATTTTAAGCGAAAAAAACAGCAGGACGGCGATAAAAAGTATAACGGTAAATATAACCGCCAATATCCGTAAAGTCCACTTTCCTGCGTTTTTGGCAGTGCTTTTGGTACTCATTGATTTTTCCTTTCAAGGGTAAAAATTTCGGTAAAGCTATTCGACAGGGCTATTTGACTACGCCCTGCATTTCGATGATTCCCCAATGAGGGTCGTCCGTTCCGTTATCCGTATCGTCCATATATCCGAAGTAAAAAACGCTGTGCAGGGTATCGGTTATGTCCCCCGTAACTATGTGGAGAGGCTTTTCAAGATAAATCTCACAGGAGAAGCATTTGTCGCTGTAGCCGATAAAGTTTTTGACCTCCGCACGGGTAAAGGGAGGATCGGACAAGGAATGAACGCTTGTAAAGGTTATGTCAATACCTGTCGCCCACTCCCTCGCTCTTTTATATTGAGCGGTGTTCTTAAACAGGTACTTTTCCATAGTGCACAAGCCGTGACTGTCGCCGCTTAGGTCGTTGGTCATAAATAAGCTCCACAGCTTGGCGATTTCCAGAGGGTCGGGAGGGTTTTCGATATTTTGGGGCATTTCCTTTCCTGCCGTTTGTTCGGTTATGCTTATAACGTCTCCCATTTCCGATATATCGATTTCCTGTCCGTAATTATCAAGAAGAGTGGGGGAATACTCGCCGTTTTCCATAACAAACAAGTCGTAGCCGCACATAACGGGCATATCGGGAAAGTATTCATAAATATTTGCAAAGCCGTCAATAGGCGATTGATTTTCCGATATGGGAGAAATAGTCTCCCTGCCCATAACCGTAAAGTTAGAGGGAATGGTTATTTTGTATTCCTTAAAGCTGTATTTGCCCTCGTTGGAATATTCGGCTGAGTTTCCCAAAGCGTCCGTTATTACAATATTCGGTTCGGTTATTGAGCAAAGCTTATAGCTTGCGGTTTTTCCGTCCTCGGACAGACTGCCCTCAGCCTTTTCGCCGTTAAGGTAAACGGATACCGAGGCGGGAAGAGAAAATTCCTCGCTGTACATGGTGGCTTCAAGGGAATGCTTTTTCCACAGGTCAAGGGTGAATATGGCAAGCCTTGTTTCCTGTCCCTCGCTTTTTATTTTATATTTCGCGACGGTGGATTTGTCGTTAAGTATAATATTGTAGCAAAGTATGTCTTTTTCCTCGTCTTTATTTGAGGATTTTTTTACGGAAAGCTTTCCCTTTGCCACTTCCTGCTGAAACTGTTCATATTCCTCTTGTGAAATATCCGTTTCTTTTTTTACGGCGGCAAAGGATAAAACCTTGTCAAGCCGACCGTCCTCGGCAGCCTGCTTGATTTCGTTCATACAGTCCGCCGCCAGCTTATCGGGCTGATACGCCTCGTATTCCCTCAGCACGGAGGAAACATATACAAGCGAAATAACGGTAATTATTATAAGGGTTAAAACAAATACAAGGTAAAAAGTTAAAAATCCCTTTTTCCTTTTCGGAAAGGTTTTATCAAGACATTCGTTTATATCGTGACACATGTTTTTTTTCATTGCGGCAAACCTTTATGAACCTTGCAGCCCGTATTTTAAGGCAATACAAGGTATTTTTCGTTAATATTTTTTTTCAGCACTTCTAAAATATAATCATAGCTAAAGGTGCTGAACTGTCTTACTCCGTGAGCAAGAGCCAATTCGGGGGTGTAGTCCGACAGCTTGTATATTCTTACATTGGAATAGTTTCCGTCATAGTGGGTCACAATGGGGGTAAGCTTAACATCGGTTATCGAAGCGGATTTTTCTCCCTCGGTCATTGTTACGTTAAATTCAAGAATGCCTCCGATAAGGTTCTGACCTACGCTCTGCGCCGAAATAAAGTTGCCCAGAGAGTATGCGCAGAGGGTTTTTCCTCCGTCCTTTCTTTCGATCATTTCAATATCTCTCAGCACGTGAGGGTGATTTCCTATAATAATGTCCGCTCCCGCGTCTGCCAAAGCCTTTGCATAGGTGCGCTGCCAATCCTCGATAATATCCGAGTTTTCAATGCCCCAATGGAGAGCCACCACGCAAACGTCGGAAGCCTGCTTTGCCGCCTTTATATCGGCGATCATTCCCTCTAAATTTCCCGTATCGCCTATTATCATTTCGGAACCTTGGGGCAGCGTAAGACCGTTAGTATACTGGGTATAGGACAGAAAAGAAAATTTTATGCCGCCGTATTCGCCTGTGCGGATTTTGTTTTTATCCTCCGCATTGCGGTATGTACCTGCGGTAAGCTGCGTTTTGGCGTCCCAATAATCCAAGGAATGGGATAAGCCCTTTTCGCCGTAGTCAAGGCAGTGATTATTTGCCAAAGTGAATACGTCAAAGCCGATGTCTATCATATGATCGCCCAAAGCCTTGGGAGAGTTGAAGCAGGGGTAGGAGGAAGGCTCATACATATCGTTGCAGATAAGGGTTTCCTGGTTAATCACAGACAAGTCCGCCTTTTCGATAATATCCTCAATACCCTTATAGGCAGGGGAAAAGTCATAGCCGTCGGCGGTTTTTGCCTGATTGTAAATGGGCGCATGGATAAGGTTATCTCCCACAGCGCAAAAGCTTACGGTTTTAATCTCGGGGGCGGGGGGCTGGGCGATCTTCTCGGAGACTTGGTCGGTAATTTGACCGGAAGCGGCGCTTTCGGTTCGGTCTGCGGTATTTGACGTGTCTGTTGTTACGTTGGTATCGGGGTTATCTGCGGAAGAACAGCCTGTCAGCATTAACATAGACAGTACAATAACCGAAACCGATTTTTTAAACTTTTCTCTAAGCTTTATCATTTTTGTTTTCTCTGCTTTCTTTTTTTATTTTTTATCTGATAAAAACAATCATTTTATTAGATTGTATCACAAAATTCAAAAAAATCAATCATTATTCTTCAAAAATTCTATTGTCGTCCATTGTCAAAAATTAGTATAGCAGATATATACACTGTTTACAATTACAAAACAGTAACAAATTACTTACAATTTGGTCACATTATCCGAAAATGTACATAAAGTTTGATAAATGCGCACAACCTCGGCGCTCAAAAGACCTGCGGTTCTTTATTATTTTTTGCTTTTTCCGGAAATCGCCACCGCTCCGGTGAAATTATACAAAGTAATTTTTCCGAATACTTATCGGTAAGAAATTTACTGAAAAATATATTTTCCGATTCCCTTGACAATTATGTTAAAGTGTGGTATATTTAATGTTGAAATATCTATATGAAATTGTGATAAAACCACAGCATATATTATTACAAAGGGACATATAGATTTAAATTTATACAGAGAGGAATTAGTTATGGCTTTTAAAAAATGCAAGGAATTAGTGTCGGCAGTTTTGGCTTCCGCTTTGGCGATTACTGCCTGCGTCACTACCGTCAACGGCGAAAATTCTCCTTTGGCGAAGAAAAATAACGGAAAGGTTTATCAAAGCGTTTCCCAAACTATCACCGGTCAGCTGGGCAGTATTTATGACGTTCAGCCTCAAAAGGCTTCGGATTCCGTCTTCGGATTAACGGGAAGCTTTTCGGGAACAAGCTATTATGAACAGCTGGATAAGGATTCCCAAAAGGTTTATAACGGTATTTATGAAAAGTACAAGGGCGGGATGAAAAACGGCGAAGCGGTGGAAATTATAGAGTATTTCCCCGAAATGAAATTTACCGTTACGGGAACGGTAAGCGGCGGATATTTTAATCTGGACGATGCGTCTAAAGAGTTGGTTTGGGGTACCATAGGAGGATATCTATATCCCGCTTTTCTTGCTTTGACAGCGGATCATCCCGAGCTTAGCTGGATTTCATACTGCTCCTACAACACCCGTCTTGGCGTAAGTGGAATAAAATCTAATAGCGACGGCACATATACATACCCTGTTACATCTTTAACATTAACCTTAAGCACAAAAAACATTTATGGAACACCCGATGAAATATCCTCCGCAGTAAGCAAGGCAAAAGGTGTTATCGGCGTTCAGGAAACCAAATACGAGCAGGTTAAGGCTATTCATGATTATCTTTGCAATACCATTGACTACAACTATACTGCAATAAAGAATGAAGCCGAGCTTCCAACAGGCTATGACGTTGGGTATTATCAAACCGCATACAGCGCATTTTACAGAATACCTCAGGACGAAAACACCGATTTGGGCAAAAAGACCGATAAAAACCTTACGGTTTGCGCAGGCTATGCAAGATCCTTTAAGGTTCTCTGCGAACAATACAATATACCTTGTATCTATGTTGTGGGCCACGGTATTAACAACAGCGGCAGCAAAGAGGCTCACGCCTGGAATTATGTGAAGATGGACGACGGCAACTGGTATGCAGTTGACGCAACCTGGGACGATCAGTCCTCAAGAATTTACTATGAATATTTCCTTGCAGGCTCGGACACACCCGGCTTTAACAGCCTTACCTTCGGTCAAAGCCATCAAGAATCGGGAGTGTGGTCCTCTGATACAACATATGTTTTCAAATATCCCACTCTTGCAAGGGAAGCATTTGATCCCAATAAAGCACCTGCCGAAACAACACCTGTTACCGAAACAACAACACCTGTTTCCGAAGTAACGACACCTGTTTCCGAGACAACAACACCTGTTTCCGAAGTAACGACACCTGTTTCCGAGACAACAACACCTG
>CANEHP010000143.1 GCA_947427325.1 uncultured Clostridia bacterium
GAAAAAGGCGTATTGTTTAATTTTAAGCGGCTCGATATAATACAGAGGGAAAAATTAAAGGCTTATCTCAGAGGTCTTTTACAGGAATAGCAAAACCGCCCGTAATTCAACCGGACGGTTTTGTTCTTATTAAAATTTGCAACAATGCAGTTTGCCGTTTAACAAGCCCCAATACCGATTGCGAAACTAAGCTTTAGGTTCATTGGCAGCTGCAGCCTGCTCCGCCCTTTCCTCCTCGGTCGCCGAAGTTCCCAAAAATGAGGGCAGATCCATACCTGCCTGTTTGAACACCTCGCCCAAGGGAGGAACAGCCTTCATCATACCGCTGATAAAGTTTGCGGTAGAGCTTTTTCCGTCAGGACTGCCGTTTGCGCCGCTGTCCCAAACCGTTACCTTGTCGATCTTAATGTTCTTGATTGCGTCAACCTGAATACGCATAAGCTCTTCCAGCTTATCGGAAACTATCAGCTTAACGGCGTCGTCGGCATTGCCGCCTGCTGCGTTGACAATTTCCCTAAGACCTTCAGCCTGCTTTTGAAGAATTTCTCTTGCACCGTTTGCCTGCGCTTCCATTTTTGCAAAGATAGCGTCCGCTTCACCCTTTGCCTTGCGGCGCATAACCTCCGCCTCAGCTTCTGCGGCGATTTCCGCCTGCTCCTTGGCAATCTGCGCCTTTACTATAATATCGGCCTGTTGAGTGGCACGCTCTAAGTTAGCACGGGTTTGCTCCGCTTCCTTTTGAGCGTTGTAAGCCTCTTCCTTTGCCTTTGCGTTTTGTACGGCTTCCGCTGCGGTTGCGACACGGAGAGCTTCCGCTTCTTTTTCACGGCGGGCTGCTTCAGACTGAGCAACCTCGATCTTTGCGCTGTTTTCGCCCTTAATAGCCTCTGCGTTGGCGGCGGATACCTGAATACGCTGATCTCTCAAAGCGTTGGACTTACCGATCTCACCGTCTCTGTCCTTTTCGGCAACGCTTTTTTTGGCGTCGTTAATGGCCTTAGCGGCAGCTTCCTTGCCGAGAGCTTCAATATATCCGCTTTCATCGTTAATATCGGTTACATTTACATTTATCAGTCTTAAGCCGATTTTCTTTAGCTCGATCTCAACATTGTTGGAAACCGCAAGAAGGAATTTATCACGGTCAGTGTTAATTTCCTCAATATCCATTGTCGCCACAACAAGACGGAGCTGTCCGAAAATAATATCCTTAGCCAGCTCCTGAATTTCGTTCATACGAAGGCCAAGCAAGCGCTCGGCGGCGTTCTGCATAATACCCGGCTCTGTGGAAATACCTACGGTAAAGCGGGAAGGCACGTCAATACGAATGTTTTGCTTAGACAGTGCGTTTTTTAAATCCACATTAATAGAAATGGGTGTTAAGTCCAAATACTGAAAGGACTGAAGCACAGGGAAAATAAAGGCGGCGCCGCCGTGAATACATTTTGCGGAGCGGGCCTGACCGTTTTTCTCCGAGCCGACCTTACCGTAAATAACCAATACCTTATCGGAAGGGCATTTGCGGTAGCGTGAAAGAATAGCGATAATAAGTGCGATTAAGACAACCACACCGACCATTACGGCTACAATAATTGTTTCGGGCATTTTGAATTTCCTCCTTTATATATCTGCTTATCAGCAGTGTTATTACTGTTTTAGTGTTATTACCGTTTTTTCCGAAAATCGGGCTGCTGCCTTATACTAATTTTCGACTGAAAGTAAACAATCTTTGCGGTCTGATTTTCGCAAATCTTTGTCTGTTTTTAGACGAGAATTGGCATTAAATTCTCTCCACCACCAGCGTTCCTCCGCCGATAATGTCCACCACCCGAACAGCCTCGCCTGTTTTCAAAGCCTCCTGCTCCTCCGTAATGGCGTCAAATTCCATAAACCTTTCGCCGCAGCTTACATTTACCTTGCCCACGCCCCTGCTTTTTTCGGGAATGGGAATATATACCGTACCGCTTTCACCTAAAATATTCTTCATATTGAAGGTGCCGTTTTGAGCAAGCTTTGAGGACCACTGTATAACCTTTGCCACAATAAACATTGCGCCGAAGCCCAACACCGCCGCCAGCAGAAGCGCAGCCCATTCCGCCATGCCGTTGGAAATTGCGGTTATGCCGCTCCATCCGAATATTGTCAGAAAAGCAATAACGCTTTGCACGGAAAGCAGGCGGAAATCCGCCAAATCCGCAGGACTGTTTACATCATGATGAGAAAGATCCGTATCAATATCTGTCGAGCCGTCGAAGGGAGCGTCAGCGTCAAAGCCGCCCTCTGCTCCGTCAAAACCGGATGTGTCGCTGGGGTTAAATCCCTCGCCGCCGTGACCTATTCCCAAAAGCATTATAACGGTTTGTATTATTAGTATTAGGGAAGCGGGTATTGCAATACAATAAAGGATCTGCTCCACTAATTTAAGACCGTTCCACCATAAGCTGAACCATTCCATAATTACACTCCTCTTTTCTGTATTTAAATAACAGTTCAGATATATAATCGAAATTACAGTAAAGCCTGCTGTAAATCTTATTTACTATTATTATATCACATTTTTCTTTCTTGTCAACACCAAAACGCCTGTTTGCAATAAATTTGTATTTCTGCATAATTTAAGTTGAATTATTTGTTAAAGATAGAGAATTGATAAAAAACACTTGCGCTTTTTGTCTTTTGGTGATATTATATAAAGTAAATAATATTTACAGTTGATATATTAAGATTTCCGAATTTACAAATTAGAATGTGAAGCGTTAAAAAGCGTTTAATCCCCGTCATGATTTTTATAAAGGAGGCAACAGAATGAATTCTTCCGAATTAGGCAAAAGAATTAAAGAGGCAAGGCTTGCGAAAAAGCTCACTCAAAGCGAAGTAGCAGGTACTTTTATAACCCGCAATATGTTAAGCCAGATCGAAAGCGGCACAGCTAATCCCTCTCTTAAAACATTAGAATACCTCACTTCTGTTTTGGATATTCCTATTGCTGTCCTTATGCCCGACAAAAAATCCGAGGAAAATGACGACTGCACACAGCTGCAAACATTATCCGACTGCAAAGCTTTTTTCAACGGGAAGGAATACGCCAAAGCCATAAAAATGTCAGAGGGGCTTATGGAAACCGTATTACGGGACGAAGCCTTTGCCATAACCGCCCGCTCTTATATGAATATGGCGGAGGAATCGGAAAAAGAAGGCAATTTTTCCCTTGCGGCAGGCTATGCCTCCAAGGCTTATGAAATGGCTGATAAGGGTATCTATGCGTCAAGGGATATTAAAACCTTTTCCGCTCTGCTGATGAACAGGATAGCGGAAAAGGTCGGAAAGTAAAAGTTTGCTCTCTAAGATTGTTTTCTAAGATTGCTCTCTAAGATTGTTCTTGTAGAATGAGTGCGGGCTATAAAACAAATTGTAACCGTTTTGTAATTGAATAAAGCGGCGGATAATGCTATAATTGTTATCATATAAAGTTTAAAATGAAAGGAATAAAAGGGTTTATGCTAAAAAAACGATTGTTCGCCCTTTCTGCCGCTGCCGCTCTTTTGCTCACCGCCTGTGAATTTGACGATCCTTCTGACCAAAAGGACTCATCATATATCTCCCCTGCACTCCCGTCGGCATCGGAAACAAAAGCGCCCGCAGCCACAGCTCAGCCTGAAGCTTCCCAAAGCGGAGAGATCACGGCGGGAGGGTCAACAATTCCGGAAATAACAGATCCTTCCGCTCCGGAAGTAATTCCGACCGATTTTACCGAAGAACAGCTTAAATCGGGATATTTGTATCTTTCGGGAGACGAGCAGTTTACCGTTTCCAAAAACAAAAATATTATAACCGTCATTCTTGACGCCGCCGACACGGAATATGTAACAAAGCTGTTTAAACAAAAGCCCGAAGCCTTTAAGGCACTGAAGGATTTTACACTTTACACCAATACATGCAGCGTTTTTGACTCTACATTTCAGTCACTGACGCAGATTTATTCCGGCTATACCGAGCTTCCCGTATACAAAATTGCACAATGGAATCAAGACGCATGGGAAAGCGAAAAAGCCGTGGAATTTTACAGACGCTTTCATAAGGCGGGCTACAAGATGAATTTCTTTGTTGACGCAGATTGGGAGCTTAGACATCAAATAGGAAAGGCGGACAATCTTGCTTTAAGCGACGAGCCTGTTTCGGGCAGAGATTTTTATCACGGAAACTTTGGCTTTGACGATATGGTAAAAAATGTGTCGGCTGCCGAGGACGATTATAATTATTTTATTGTTCATCATTTATGGGGAGCGCACAAGCCCATAGAAAAAGACACCTTTGCCGAACAGATGGAATATCTTTTCGATATTATCGATAATTATCTTGAAAAGCTTAAAGAGTTTAATGTTTATGACAATTCCACAATAATTATAATGGGTGATCACGGCTCTCACGATTTATACAACTACCCCGATTCAACGCCTTTATTTATGATAAAGGAAGCGGGTAAGCACAATGACAAAATAAAATCATCCTCTGCGCCCATATACTTTGCCGACCTTATGTCTACATATCTTGTTAATGCCGGACTTTACAGCAAGGAAACGGATATGGAGCTGTTCGGAAGCTCTATTTACGACTTTGAGGAAGGAGAGGAAAGAGAGAGAACGGCTAATTACAGATATTACAGCTCCAGCTATCCGCCGTCGGGCATATCTCCCCTTTGCCATTCCTATGGGTATAATGTTATTTACTCATATACATATACGGGAAACAGGAAAAATCTTCTCAAGGTTATCAATGACGGGAAATTTGAAGTTACCTGGATGGAGGAAGACGCGGCATAGAGTTATTTCCGATATCCAAAAATCAAGTGGATTGTAAAAAAACCGCCTGTTAAAAAGAGTTTAGTAAGGCTTCCGTTCGGAGAATTACGCCTGCGTAACTCTCAAACTCTTCTTCGAAGGGTAACGGGGAGTCCGAAGGAGCAACGACCCTTCGGTCAGCCCTAAACGGCATTGGTTTGTTTATGGTGTTTTAAGTCTCCGTAAAATTCACATATAAATTTTACTGTTTGAAAAAACGGGGAAGCCTTAAAAAACTTTTCTTGACAAACTGGTAACACAGGTGTATAATAAAATAAAAGAGGGCAACAGGTGTGTTGCTCCCGGTTTTAGTTATTAAAAAATAACCGCTTTAGGTCGCAAAACGTAAAGGCGGTTATTTTTTATTGCTCTTAAAGAAGTTAAGAGCAAGGAGTAATACCGTAACTGTTTCACAAAGAAGCAGCAAAAGCTGAATCATTTCGCTCAGCGTTATGTACATCTCCTCACCCCCCTTTAAAACAGAACGTTTCCGTTCTGCACGGGAGCTATATTATTGCTCCCCCAATTAAATCTTGCCACAATACTTGACGCAAATAAAAAATCTCTGCGTCAAAAATGCTCGCAATATGGCATATTGCTGTGCTTTTTTCCTTGATATTTTTCATTTGCGCCCACATCCTGCGGCAAACTTTAATTGGGGGAGCAATAACACGCCTATCGCCCACCGAGGTTGTCCCTCTTATAAGGTCGCCCAAAAGAGCTTCCTCGGCTATTATTATACATTATTTGAGCTAAGCTGTCAAATTATTTTGGATTTTTAAGCTTCCGCAAAATTCATGTATAAGTGTTACTGTTTGAAAAAAACGGGGAAGCTTTAAAAAACTTTTCTTGACAAACTGGTAACACAGGTGTATAATAAAATAAAAGAGGGCAACAGGTGTGTTGCTCCCGGTTTTAGTTATTAAAAAATAACCGCTTTAGGTCGCAAAACGTAAAGGCGGTTATTTTTTATTGC
>CANEHP010000144.1 GCA_947427325.1 uncultured Clostridia bacterium
CAAAATTTGCTCGAAAATCTGCGCACCATTCCTATGAGAACAAGTTCTAACTTTTTTCTACTCTTTCTAAATCTGCCTTGAAACAAAATGCAATATCTCATTTTTATTGCTCAGAATATGCGGTATCAGCTCCGGTGGATACACCTTAAGTCCGTTTCTCAGCTCATTAAGCGACACCCAGCAATATTCCATGTCCATACGCTGATCATCAAATCCTTCATGTCCCCAAAATGAGCCTTCAAGGGGAATATCGCTGCCGATCAAATGAACTTTATAATACAACCCTATCTGATGACAAGGCGTTTTACCCCAACGCCAAAAGGTTTCTCCCACCGCAAACAGGCTGTCAACGGCTATTTCAGCGTGAATTTCTTCCATAAATTCCCTTTTCAAAGTGTCCTTGCTGACCTCAAACCGAGATACATGACCGCCTATAAGGGAATAATCATCGCCCTTGGGCTTTTGAAGCAGTATTTTATTGTTTTGAATAAGTAGTCCCGCAACTCGATAGGAAAAAATAAAATCCTCTGCTTTAAATAAAATATCATTCTTCATCGTGATTTCCCCCTTAAAGAATCGCTGAATTTCTTCAATTCCCTTTTCTTCTCCTCTGAAAGAGCGTTATATTCGGTATTGCTGATTGCCCCCTCCAATGTATACAAATGCACCAAGCAAACCTTGGGATAGGTTTCCTTAAGCTTGAAAAATGCCTCCTTAGAACCTGTTTCAATAAGCTTTTCGGCAGTATCTATCCTGACTGCTTTCAGTTTTTTCTCTAACTCCTTGCCGATATTCATCATTGAGTTTAAATCGGACATATCGTTTCTCCTTTCCTACCGAAACTTCCGTAGAATCTGTTAAACCCTGACAGTAATCCCACTCTTTTTCAAATCCTCCTTAACTTCTCTGACCGTCAATTCTCCAAAATGAAACAGTGAAGCTGCCAAAGCCGCAGAAGCTCCCGTTTCCTCCAGAACCTCAGAGAAATCAGACAGCCTTCCCGCTCCCCCGCTTGCAATAACGGGGATATTTACCTTACTGCAAACATAGTTCAGCATTTCCTTGTCAAAGCCGTTTCGTGTGCCGTCTGCATCCATGGAGTTAAGGCATATTTCCCCCGCTCCCCACCGCTCTATTTCCTCAACCCACTTTCCAAGCTCGATTTTCATATCCACTCTGCCGCCGTTTTTATACACAGTGTAACCGCCTATTCCGTCACGCTTTGCGTCAATGCCTACAACAACGCACTGACTGCCGAATATTTTAGCCGCTTCAATTATCAAATCGGGATTGTTCAAAGCCTGAGAATTTACCGAAACCTTATCCGCCCCTGCTCTTAGTGTGTCTCTAAAATCATCTATGGTGGCAATGCCTCCGCCTACGCATAGTGGTACAAACACACGCTTTGCCGTTTCACGAACCACATCGAGAATAAGTCCCCTGCCCTCCGCAGAAGCTGTTATATCGTAAAAAACAAGCTCGTCAGCGCCTTGTCTGTTGTACTCCTCTGCAAAAGCCACAGGGTCGCCCACTTCCTTTATTCCCTCAAAATTAACGCCCTTGACTACCTTTCCGTTTCTGACGTCAAGACAAGGGATTATTCTTTTTGCAAGCATTATTTTTCTCCTATTTCTATTGCTTCTTTTAAATCCAAAGTACCGCTGTAAATAGATTTGCCGCATACTGCTCCGTACAGTCCCATTTTCTTGCAGACCTTTATATCGTCAATATTATGCACGCCGCCGCTGGCGATAATATTGCACTTATCCCCTGCCGCATTTTTAAGCTCAGAAAGCTGTGCCGCATTAACTCCCGAAAGCGTTCCGTCCTTTGAAATATCGGTAAAGATTATATTTTTAACCCCTGCCTTTATCATCTCTAAGGCTAAATCTATATAATTCACCTGCGAGCTTTCAAGCCAGCCCTCTGCCGCAACAATACCGTCCTTTGCGTCAATGCCCACAGCAATCTTCTCTCCGTACTCCTTAACGGCGTCTGTAACAATTTGAGGATTTTTGAGGGCAACAGAACCCAAAATAACCCGTGAAATGCCCCTTGAAATATAATGCTCCACAGTATCAAGGCTGCGAATACCGCCGCCGACCTCTACCTTTAAATCGGTGTTTTTGGCAATATCAAGGAAAATATCACCGTTTACGGGTTTCCCCTCTTTTGCCCCGTTCAAATCAACCATATGAATCCAAGACGCTCCCGCAGCTTCAAAGCCCTTAGCGGTTTCCATACAGCTTTCCGCAACCTTATGGACAGTAGAAAAGTCGCCCTTTAATAAACGGACACAATTTCCGTCTTTAATGTCTATTGCAGGTAAAATCACCATATTATCACCTCATAAAATTTTTTTCAGCTTCAATAGATTTAATCATTGTTATATTATATCAGCTTTTTTAGAAGAGCTTTGTTTTCACTTTTTTGATACCCTGTATATTATAGCATTTTGACTAAAATCTCGAAATCGGTTGTTTCAAAAACCTCTCGAATAACACTTTTAACTTCTGCCCAATCAAGCTTATCCAACCCGCAGCTGATTTTCGGCATTGCGATCTTACCAATCTTCAATTCTATAATCTGCCCTTTAAAATCCTCCAGCGCCTGCTTCAGCGTTTCGAGGGTAGGTTTATGAAAATACCGTTCCTTAGTCACCAAATTTCCCACAACAACACCGTTTGTTTTTGTCAAAAGGCAGTAACCCCTGCCTGCCCAGTCCCTTTGATACTCACTGCAAAGCTGTTTTTTAACGCCCATTTGTGCAAACGTCTTTGCAATTCCTGCACCAAGGGCAAAATCCGAGCTAATACAATGGCATAGGGCATATTTTTCCAAAATATTGCTGTCAAATAAATCTCCCTGTTGTTCGGAAAATGTCATAGCTCACCAAACCTCCGCAAAATTTCAAGCCCCGCTTCACCGCTTTTCTCAGGGTGAAACTGTGCGCCGTAAACAGTACCTCCGTTGCCCACCAAGGCAGGAACTTTTCCGCCGTAATCGGCATAAGCGTAAACATAATCGCCCGAACAGTCAGCTGCATAGGAATGAACAAAATAAACATACTGCCCCTCGTCAATACCGTTAAGCAAGAAACATTCCTTATTATATTCCAAAGAGTTCCAGCCCATTTGCGGAACAGCTAAATTTCCTTCGGGTTTCATCAGCTTAACCGAGCCTTTTATCAGCCCTAACCCCTCATGCTCGCCAAATTCACAGCTTTTCTCAAATAAAAGCTGCATACCGAGGCATATGCCCAAAAAAGGCTTTTTTACAGCTTCGGCTTTTACAGTTTCGGCAAGACCCGAGTTATTTAACTTATCCATAGCGTCGCCAAAAGCCCCCACCCCGGGGAGAATCAAACGTTTCGCCTTAATAATTTCTTCTTTATCCGAGGTTATTATATTTTCAAGCCCCAAATAATTAAGTGCATTCCGCACACTGAATAAATTTCCCGCTCCGTAATCAATAATTGCAATCATAAAAGCTGTTCCTCAAATAATTTTATATGTTCCATAATATGCCCGATATTTCCTTCGCCCGCATATTCCTTCATATCCAAGAAATCGTGGTCAAAGCCGCTCCAAAAAAGAGTGTTTTCATTACCCACCACATCGACCTCACAGTTAAGCCTTCCCACATAAACCTCAACATAGCAGTTATCAAGATAGTATGTGAAATCCATAAGGTGAGTAAGCTTTATTTGCTCTTTTGTAATACCGGTTTCTTCAAAAAGCTCACGGTAAGCGGCGGATTCATGATTTTCCTTTTCCTCGATCTTGCCGCCAACCATATTTATAAGAACTTGTTCTCATAGGAATGGTGCGCAGATTTTCGAGCAAATTTTGTCGAGGACAAGGAAAAATTCCGCAGGAATACTCGTGTATTTCAAGAAATTTTGACGCAGTCATCGGCAAAATTTGCCGAAAAGATGCGTGCCAATTTCTATGAGAACAAGTTCTAAGACCTTTGTATGGAGCTTTCAGTCTTTTGCACATAAGCATTCTGCTTTTATCCCTGCTGAATACTGCCACAAGATTGTAGCCCTGCACTTTTATAACGCCCCCTTTGCGGAAACGGCAGAGCCGTCCGAGTTCGGTTTTACCGCCTGCTTTAAAGCGTAAGCAAGCGACTTAAATAACGCTTCAGTGATATGATGATCGTTTTTGCCGTATTCCGCTTTAAGGTGCATAGTAATTCCTGCGTTAAAGGCAAATGCCCTCATAAATTCCTCGGTAAGGCAGCTGTCGTAATCTCCGATTTTTTCATTGGAAAACTCGGCGTTAAACACAAGGAAAGGACGGTTGCTTATATCCAGTGCGCAAAAAGCCAATGCCTCGTCCATAGGCATAAAGGCAGAACCAAAGCGCATTATTCCCGATTTATCTCCCAAAGCATCGTTAAAGGCTTTACCAAGGCAAATTCCCACATCTTCAACACTGTGATGTCCGTCTACATTTAAATCTCCCATACAAGAAACCGTAAGGTCAAAGCCGCCGTGTACGGCAAAGGAGTTCAGCATATGGTCGAAAAAGCCTATGCCTGTATTTATGCCGATATTTCCGCCGCCGTCAAGATCCAAAGAAACCTTTATATCGGTCTCCTTGGTTTTTCTTATAATTTCTGCTTTTCTGTTCATATTTTCGGTAATCCCTTTCTTATGTAACAACTGTTTTGTGTGTTTATTTAAGTGTATCCTCCAAAAAACAATTCAGCAAATAGGTTTTATAATCATCTAAGAAAAATGCCCGTTCGGATTGTATGTTCCCATACTTTTTGACAAGCTCTTGAAAAGATATATTTTTTGCCAAATTCAAAGCGTAGGTATCCTCTTCCAAAATTCTTCTTATCAGTTCATCGGGATAATCCGCCTTAAGGTTTCCTATTTTCCATGCCTCGGACATATTTGTAAAATTGAAAAACACATCATAGGTGTTGGAAATATATAAAACAATCAAATCATCATTGTGATAAGACGGGTGAGATGTATCATTTTCCAGCTGCTCCACACATTCCCTTTCTGTCATAACCTTATCGAAATTCAAATAATATTGCTTCAAAATTTCGGGGATATCAGACTTTTGAATACGTATATCGTAAAGCCTTCGATTTTCTCCGTCACAGCTTCCCGCATGAACGAAAAACTTAAATTCATCTTGAACTGAAGTACATCTTTCTTTCAGCTTTAGGGTTTCTGCCAGCCGCAGCAGCTCCACAAGCGAATCTTTGTTTTCCTCGTTGATAAACGCCTGCCATCTGGGCGTGATACGGTTGGCAATCAGGATTTCCGTCGCTTTCAATAATTCCCGAAATGCTCCCTTTCTGCCAACGTATTTATCCGTTAATTCTTCCATTCCGAAGAATGTAAGCTGAACTTTTTTCGTGCCCACATCTTTCAAGAATTTTACATATTCGGGGTCTCTCACAATACGCCAGAAGCTTGCCAATTTAAACCTTTGGGGCTTTGAATTTACCGAAATCCGCATATCCCTTTCCCAACGCTCCTTGTAATCACTGCAAAAATCAGGCTCCCTCAGCCAGCTGTAGTATGTGATTTGATTGAAATACGGTTTAAAGAAATCCACAATCCGTTTGTCTGAATCCGAATCCATCTGTTTATTGGGCATATGCCCTAACCAACAATGCCTGCATCTGTTTGGGCAGCCGTACATATCTACTGCTAACGTTAATGATTTTTGGTTCATTTGCTTTTTTCCCTCATAAACATGGTAAGCTTTTAGAGCGTGTTCACATAAAATCAGTATGCAGATTTTCGTGCATAATTTTGTT
>CANEHP010000145.1 GCA_947427325.1 uncultured Clostridia bacterium
CCTACGGCAATTACTTTGAAAAGCCAGCTGCCGAGGAGGTTGGGCAGATAATCGCCCGTGAGCTTAGGACCGTGGGATTTAATATTCAATGGGACGGAAGCGCAGAATCGAAGGTCGGGATTAAGGGTTTCAAATGGGATAAGCATTACAGCCCGTCAGAAGAAAATTAGTATAAAGCTGTTTTATGCTAATTACAATTCAAAAAATGCGTTAATTATTTGACGTAAGCCGAATAGCTGCTGAAAGAGGAATACTTATAAACGTTCAAATAAGGTTTTTTAGTTAGAAATACTATTATGATAATATGAAACTCTGTTGGCATATTATTTTATAAATAATGCCGCAAAACTGAAAAAGGCGGAGCTTTAAATGCACTTTGTACAAGCAAAATCCCTACTGTCTCCAAAAAACGGCATAAACATATACCGAGGCTGCACTCACGGCTGTATTTACTGCGACAGCAGAAGCGAATGCTATCAGATGAAGCACGATTTTGAGGATATAGAAGTAAAGGAGAACGCCCCGATTCTTCTTGAACAGGAGCTTAAACGGAAAAGACACGCCTGTATGATAGGCACGGGAGCAATGTGCGACCCGTATATGCACTGTGAGGAAAAGCTTTGTCTTACCCGCAAATGTCTTGAAATAATAAACAAATACGGCTTTGGAGTATCTGTGCAGACTAAGTCCGATCTGATTTTAAGAGATAGGGAGCTTTTAGCGGAAATAAACGGCAAGGGCAAGGCGGTTGTGAATATGACAATAACCACCTTTGACGATAAGCTGTGTAAAATCATAGAACCAAGGGTTTGCCCCTCCTCAAGACGCTTTGAGGTTTTAAAGAGATTTCAGGAGTCGGGAGTTCCCACAATAGTGTGGCTTACTCCAATACTTCCCTTTATTAACGATACTGAGGAAAATATAGCCGATATTGTCAAAGGCTGCGGAGAATGTGGAGTTAAAGGGATTATCACCTTTGGCGGCTTTGGGGTGACTTTGCGAAAAGGGGACAGGGAGTACTTTTACAGATGTCTTGATAGTGATTTCCCCGGAATCAAGGAAAAATATGTCAATAGGTACGGATTTAATTATGAGCTGCCATCGGACAATAACGGAAAGCTTATAGGCGTTTTTTTGAAGCTTTGCCGAAAGTATGGCATTATGACTGACGCTGATGAGATTTTCCGCTATATGTTCGGCTTTGAGGAGGCTGCGGGAAAACAGCTTAGTTTTTTATAATAAATGCTTGCTTTGAATGTTAAAAAATTTTTATGTAAGGGAAAAACCAAAAATGAAAAAAAACATTTCGCTGCTTTTAATTTGCTCGTTGGCTGCCGCAAGCTTCACCGCCTGCTCCGATTCGGGCAACAGTCAGAGCGGAGGCAATACGGAATCCGTTAAAAACGAAACAAGCAGCAGTACAACAACCGAAGATATTGTTGTACCCATGAAGGAATCTTCCTACAAGCCTACCGAGGAAAATGTAAAGATGCTTGGAAGAACGGCGTATATTGACGATACCCTTTTTTGCGCTCTTTCCGGTACGGGAATTGAGTTTTCCTTTACAGGAACGAAATGCTCCATAACAGTACAGGGCGATTCAGGCAGCACAAACCCTTCAAACGGCGATAATCAGGCAAGAGTTGCGGTATATGTAAACGGGAAGCGTGTTATCGACGATACGGTAGATCAGGCAGAGGAGGTTTACAGCGTTATAGACAGCGAAACTCCTGTTGAAGCCACAGTATCGTTGGTAAAGCTTTCGGAATCCGTTCACTCCACTATCGGAATTAATGAAATCAAGGCAACAGGCACTGCCATAAAGCCTACTCCAAACAAAGATATGTTCATTGAATTTATAGGCGACTCCATAACCTGCGGATATGGAATAGACGATCCCGACAAAAACCACCATTTCTCAACCAAAACGGAAGATGTTACCAAGGCTTACGGATATCTGACCGCACAAAAGCTTAATGCCGATTACAGCATGGTATCCTTCAGCGGCTATGGAATTATATCGGGTTATACTGTAAACGAGGAAAAGAATACAGAACAGACATTACCGCCATATTACGACAAGCTCGGCCGCAGCTGGGGCAACAACGGAAGCTTTTTCCCTTCTAATGTAAACTGGGATTTCAGTAAGCGTCAGCCTGACCTTATTGTAATAAATTTAGGAACTAACGATGAAAGCTACACAAAAAACAATAAGGAAAATCAGAACGAATTTTCCGCCGCCTATACCGAATTTCTTAAGCAAGTAAGAGAAAAGAATCCGAACGCAAAGGTTCTTTGCGTGTACGGAATAATGGGAGATAAGCTGTACCCGGTTATCCAAGATGCGATAAAGCGTTATACAGAGGAAACAGGAAAAAGCGGTGTGTTTTCACTAAGGCTTGATCCGCAGACCGAAAGCGACGGTTTTTGCGCAGACTGGCATCCTTCCGAGAAAACTCACGAAAAGGCGTCGGAAGTCATTGTGAAGGAAATCACAAGGATTATGGAAGGCTAAAAAACAAGCGCTGTTTTTAATACAAAAGCCCAATGTGAAGCACAAGCTTCACATTGGGCTTTTAAATTACTTAATCAAAAATTCCAAGTCTTACAGGACAATAAAAAAATAACAGTTGACATTTGAGGTATCGGCTTCTCCAACGGATTTGAAATTTACGCTTCTGCCGACATTTCAAGCTCTATACTTAAAAAACTGTGACATCGCATAGGTGATAAGACTATCTGAGAAAATTTTGAATCGGCAAAGCCCTTCCGCAACTGTCAACTGTTAAATTTTTAAAGATCCATAGACTTATCAAGCGATCGTCCGCTTTTGGAAATTGCGTATTACTTATTATTTTCTTCTTGATTTTGCTCCGGTTCAGGCTTGCTTTTTCCTATAGATTCATTAAAAGCCTCTAACATTTTAGGGTTAAAGGAGCCGCACTCGCCGTTATAAATCATCTTTACGGCAATCTCGTGAGTGAACGGAGCTTTATAGCAGCGGGGAGAGATAAGCGCGTCATAAACATCGGCGATAGACACCGCCTGTGCCGCTAAAGAGATTTTTTCTCCGGAAAGACCGTCGGGATATCCTCTGCCGTCCCAGCGTTCGTGGTGATGACGGGCAATATCAATACTGTAATTATAAATATCCTCATCAATAAGATTAGGTATATTGGAAAGCACATCACAGCCTTTAACGGTATGCGTTTTCATTATCTCAAATTCCTCGGGAGTAAGTCTGCCAGGTTTATTGAGTATGCTGTCGGGTATAGCAATCTTGCCCACGTCGTGAAGGGTAGAAGCGGCGGAAATTTTTTCGATTTCCTGTATAGGCAGATAGTATTCGGGATACATAAGGCTTAATGTGGTAAGCATTTTCTTTGTAAGAGTGCTTATGCGCTTAACATGCTCGCCCGATTCGCCGTCACGGAACTCGATAATATTGGCAAGGGCTTCAATCATTGAGGTGTTGATCAAATTAAGCCTTGCGACCTTTTCGTCCAGCATAGATTCAAGATCGGTTCTGTGTCGGTTAAGTTCGATGATATTTCCTATTCTGCATTTTACAAAGGGCATAAACGCAGGCTTTTGGATAACGTCGGAAGCTCCCAAATTATATGCGTCCATAAGAAGCGACTTGCTCTCCGCAGCAGTAATAATGAAAACGGGGATTTCGCTGATTTTACCGCTTTTGTTCATTTCTCTGAGTACGTCAATACCGCCCATAACAGGCATTATCATATCCAAAAGCACAGCGGCTATGTCGTTTCTGCTGTTGATAATTTCCACAGCGTCCTTGCCGTCCTCGGACTCAATAATTATGTAACTGTCCTTAAATGCTTCAACAAGAGGAGCACGGTTAATCTCATCATCGTCAACGATAAGTAATGTTTGTTTGGTTGCCTTTTCCACATTGACCTCCGTTTTTGAAATAATTATTTAATAACCAACGCCTTACGGCTGTTCTTCGGAAAATCCGAAGATCTGAACTGCGATTCTGTCCGCAGTTCAAATAGTTATCAGTATAATACTATTTCTAACTTAAAAACGTTCTTTGAACGTTTTTAAGTGTTCCGCCTTCAGCGGAACGGACGGGACGTTGTCCCGCCGAGGAATAATATTGAACATACATTCCACGCCGCTTTCAGCGGATATTCGACCCCGGCCGAATAATTTAAAAAGGTCAGCGCCTTTTTAAACCGGAATTATAGTATAAGGGCTTGTTCTTATAGGATAGGCGTCAGGATTTAAAGCGGATTTTGTCAATGATAAGGAAAAACTTCACAGGTGAGCGGCTTATGAAAAAGCCTGTCAGGAAATTTTAACGCAGTCAGCGGCGAAGCATAACAAAAAGCCGTGCGCTTGCGCCTGCAAAAACAAGTTCCGGATACTTCAAATAACTGATATATTTTTCCTGCTGTAGAGATTTTGACCTATTGCTTATTTTTCTCGATACAATCCAAAATTTTCTTTTGTACAGGAAGGATATTATTTAAAATTTCCTTTGCTTTGTCTGCATTTCCTGCTCTAAGCTCGTTAACAATTTCTGTGTAAGATTTAAACAGGGGAGTAATTGACAGATTTCCTGTAACTCCCTTTATAGTGTGGGCGTTTGTAACGGCAGCCGCCAAATCTCCGCTTTCGATACAGGGCATTACCTCTAAACCGTTAATTGAAGCAGGGAATTTGCCTATCATTCTTATATATAATGAGCTGTTTCCGCTGAAACGCTCTAATGCGTCCTCCGTGTTTACTCCAAGCTCTTCAAGTTCATTTAAAAAATCCATTGCCGCCTCCTTTTAAAAAACTAAAACAAATAATCACTTTTCCTCAATTATACACATACATTTTATCATATTTGAATAACTTTTGTCAAGACTTTGATATGGTTTTGTAAGATTGGTGTGATGTCGCTTTAAAACCGGCGGTTGTCGCTGATTTCGCTGCGCAAATTTCAGCTTATTTCTTTAAGCAGCTTTTCCTCGGCTATGTCTGCGTCCTTATGGCAAATCAGATAAGCGATTTTTCCCTTGCTTCCCACTACGGTAGCCTCTGCCGACTCAATTTGTCCTGGATAAAAAGCAAAATCGTGTATAAGCGAATCCTTTCTTTTTTGGAGAGAATCCACTGCCTGTTCAATACTGCTGCCGTCCTTTATCTTTAAAATAATAATTTTCGCCACATCAACACTCAGCATCTGCTGAATTACGGCATATTCCTCTGTTAAGGATAAAGCTATTCCCATTCCGTCGATTATATCCTTATCTGTAACATTTACGGTTTGGGGAAATTTCACGGAGTTTAAAACAATCTCCGCCAATTCCGACGCTGTTTTTTCCTGTGCTTCGGCGTCTTTCTGAGCGGTTGTGGCAGCATGGTCTGTTGTTGCCGCTCCCTCTTCCTTTGCAGAGCAGCCTGCAAGAGAAAGCAAAAGAGCAAATACCATAAAATATTTAAATATTATTTTCACTGACAATTCTCCTTTAGTTAAACATTGCACAAGGTCTTATAAAGACGTTTTTATATAAGGGCTTGTTTTAAAAGCAGACGAGGCGGGCAGAGCGGTGTTATACTGGTTTTAACTTAAAAATGTCAGCACTTTTTTTAAACTAAAATCAGTATAAAATACTTCTTGTTCTAAAACTTTTACTTTTCGGAAGCTGCCATATAATAATAAGGGGCTGTAAAAAAACATTTTACCGTGCGAGGATAACCTCGCAAAACAATGTACTGCTAAAATAAAACAGGGGACGCCCTCTCGTGCAGGGCGTCCCCT
>CANEHP010000146.1 GCA_947427325.1 uncultured Clostridia bacterium
TCGGCAAAATTTGCCGAAAAGATGCGTGCCAATTTCTATGAGAACAAGTTCTAAACATAATCTTGACCTATAACGAAAAACTGAGGAGGCGGATTTATGGTTTTAAGAAATTCCTTTATTATTTTTGTTTTTTTAAATGAACGAATGTGACCTTTATTTTATTACTTTTGATCAACAATAACAAAAATAATAAAATAAAGAAGGACGATATTTACTATGAAGGAAAACAAAACATTCTATATTACAACACCGATTTATTATCCCAGCGCCGCTCCCCACATCGGTCATTTATACACCACCGTCGCCTGTGACGCAATCGCCCGTTTTAAGAGAATGGCGGGGTATAAGGTAATGTTCCTTACAGGCACAGACGAACATGGTCAGAAAATTGAACAAAAGGCTAAGGAAGCGGGAGTTACTCCCAAACAGTATGTTGACGAAATAGCAGCTAAATTCCAAAAGCTTTGGAAATATGTAAACGTTGATTACGACCGCTTTATCAGAACTACCGACGGCTATCATGAGGCGGCTGTTCAAAGGATTTATAAAACCCTGCTTGACAAGGGCTATCTGTACAAAAGCGAATACAAGGGAAAATACTGTACTCCGTGCGAAAGCTTTTGGACAGAATCGCAGCTTGACGAAAAGGGAAAATGCCCCGAATGCCACCGTGAGGTCAAGGAGGCAACCGAAGAGGCTTATTTCTTTAAGCTTTCCGCATTTTCCGAAAAGCTGGAAAAGCTGCTTACCGAAACCGACTTTGTTCAGCCCGAGTGGAGAGCTAAGGAATTGGTCAATAACTTTATAAAACCGGGACTTGAAGATGTGTGCGTTTCAAGAACCAGTTTTACTTGGGGAGTTAAGCTGCCCTTTGACGAAAAGCATATCGCTTATGTATGGATAGACGCTCTTTCCAACTATATTACCGCTTTGGGCTACGAAAATGACAAGTATGACGATATGAAGGACTTCTGGCCCGCCGACGTGCATATGGTGGCAAAGGATATTATGAGATTCCACGCTCTTATCTGGCCCGCAATGCTTATGGCTCTCGATTTGCCGCTGCCCAAAAAGCTTTCCGTACACGGATATATTAATTTTAACGGGGTAAAGATGAGCAAATCTATCGGTAATGTGGTAGATCCCTTTGTTTTGGGCGAAAGATACGGCGTTGACTCAATCCGCTATCATATTCTTCGGGAAATGCCCTTTGGCTCGGACAGCGACTACTCCAACGAAATTATGATAAACCGCATAAATTCCGACCTTGCCAATGACCTGGGCAACCTTGTTTCAAGAACTGTCGCAATGGTTTTAAAATATTTTGGCGGAACTCTTCCCGCAGAGCGTGAAGATGGCGATTTTGACGCCGATTTAAGGGAAATGGCGGTGAAATTAGCCCCTGCCGTTACCGCATTGGTGGACGAAACAAAGCTTTCTCTCGCTCTTGCCGAGATTATGAATGTGGTTTCAAGAGCAAATAAGTATATTGATGAAACCACGCCTTGGATTCTTGCCAAAGATCCCGCAAAAACGACAAGACTTGCCACCGTGCTTTATAATCTTCTTGACACAATAAGAATTTGCACTGCGCTGCTTACTCCCTTTATGCCTGCAATGATGCCTAAAGCTTTGGAGCAGATCGGCGCTTCCGATGACGATATTGCCTTTGATAAGCTGTTTGTTTTCGGTGTGCTTCCCGCTGATGTTACCGTTAAAAAGGGCGATGTTTTGTTCCCCCGTATTGATGTAAGCTCGGAAATTGAATATCTTAATTCCGTAATCGCTCCCAAGACGGAGGAAAAAAACACCGCAAAGGCTGAAGATGAGGACTTAGACAAAGCGGGATTGATTTCGATAGACCAATTTGCACAAGTCAAGCTCAGAACGGCGCAGGTTGTTGCCTGTGAAAATGTGGCAAAATCCAACAAGCTGCTTAAATTACAATTAGACGACGGCAGAGGCGGCAGACAGATCGTTTCGGGCATTGCAAAGTGGTACAAGCCCGAGGATCTAATAGGGAAAAAGATTGTTTTTGTTGCAAACCTTACTCCCGCAAAGCTTTGCGGCGAGTTAAGCGAGGGAATGATACTTTCCTGCGACTGCGGCGACAATGTAAAGCTTTTGACGGTTGACCCCGAAGTGCCTAACGGAAGTGCCGTAAGATAAAATAAAAAAATGAACGAAAATGAACGAAAGAATAGATTATCTCCGTGAAAAAGCCAACAAGCTGCCCCTTACTCCGGGTGTTTATCAAATGAAGGACAGCGGCGGCAAAATAATTTATATCGGTAAGGCAAAGGCATTGAAAAACCGTGTTACCAGCTATTTTCGTGCCATTGAAAGTCACAATGCCAAAACATATCGGTTGGTACAAAATATTTACGATTTCGACTTTATAGTTACGCCAACGGAATTAGACGCACTTGTGCTTGAAGCCAATCTGATAAAGCTGCACACCCCAAAATACAATATACTGTTAAAAGATGACAAGGGGTATAATTATGTCAAAATTTCGGGAGACGATTACCCGAAAATAACCTATGCTCTTCAAACAGACGACAAAAAAGCTCAGTATATCGGTCCTTACACCCAAGGCTATACGGTTAAGCAGGCAGTGGAGGAGGCTAACCGCATTTTTATGCTGCCTACCTGCAATAGGAAGTTTCCCCGTGACTTTGGAAAGGAGCGTCCCTGCCTTAACCTTCATATCGGAAGATGTATGGGAGTGTGCAGGGGAAAAATTTCCAAGGAAGAGTATTTGAACAGTGTTCATCAAGCCGTAAGCTATATTAAAAACGGCAGCAAGGAGAGTATTGAACGGCTTACAAAAGAGATGGAGGAATATGCCGAAAAGCTTGAATTTGAAAAAGCGGCGCAAATGCGCGACCGAATAAATTCGATAAAAAAGGCAGAAATGACCCAGCATATTTATTCTGCAAAAACCACCGATTTTGATGTGGTAGCAGCAGCGGTAAATATGGATAAATGCAGCGTTGCAGTAGTAAAATATCGGGGCGGCAGAATTATTGACAAGGAAAACTTCTTTATAGGCGACGAAAGCGACAACAGCCAGACAAGAGAGGATTTTTTGGTAGAGTATTATTCCGGCAAATCGGAAATGCCCAAGGAAATTTATCTTGATTTGGAAATTGAAAACAAGGAGCTTTTGGAAAGCTACTTTTCCGATAGGTTTAAGCATAAGGTGACCTTTATTAACCCAAAGCGCGGCGAGGGGCTTACACAAGTCACACTGGCAAAAAGCAACGCAGAGGAGTATTTGTCTTTAAAGGTGGGAAGAACCGCTAAGGAAATTGCCGCTCTTGAGGATTTGAAAAATATTTTAGGTCTTTCAAAAACCCCCGAAACCATTGAAAGCTACGATATCTCAAATATGGGAGAGGAAACCCGTGTGGCGGGTATGGTGGTTTTTAAAAACGGCAGACCGTTTAAGCAGGGCTACAAGAAGTTCAATATAAAATATGTTGAGGGTATCGACGATTACGCCTGTATGCAGGAGGTTATAGAACGCCGTATGCAGCGTTATTTAGACGGCGACGAGGGCTTTTCTCCCCTTCCCGATCTTATACTTCTTGACGGCGGCAAGGGTCATGTGGCTGCGGTTAAACAGGTTCTTGACAGAATGGGTATTGAAGTAAGCCTGTACGGATTGGTGAAGGACGAAAAGCACCGCACAAGAGCCATTGCCAAGGAGGGCGGAGAGATACAGGTTAACGCCAACAAAAGCGTATTTGCCCTTCTTACAAGAATACAGGACGAGGTTCACCGTTTTTCCATAAACTTCCAGAGAAATCAGCATAAGAAAAAGCAGTACGAGCTGGAGCTTACACGAGTTAAGGGCATTGGCGAGGCAAAGGCTATGGCTTTGCTTAAGGAGTTTAAAACAAAAAAAGCTATAAAGGAGGCGACCGCAGAGCAGCTTGCACAAACCGCAAGGCTTAACAGAGAGGTTGCCGAGGAATTATATTTATTTATTCAGGAGACATTTTAGTGAGAGTAATTACAGGAACCGCCAAGGGCAGGCGGTTAAAAACATTGCCCGGACTTGATGTTCGCCCCACTATTGAGGGCGTTAAGGAAGCTATTTTCAGCATAATTCAATTTGAAATAGAGGACGCTGTTGTACTCGATCTGTTTTCCGGGTCGGGTCAGCTTGGCATCGAAGCGCTGTCAAGAGGAGCAAAAAAAGTTGTTTTTGTTGACAATGCAGCGGAATCCGTAAAAATTATCAAGGATAATTTAAAGCACACGGGGCTTGAGGCTAATGCCGTTGTCTGCAATATGGCCAATAACGCTTTTTTGCGTTCCACTAAGGAAAAATTTGATATTGCCATACTTGATCCGCCCTACAATCACAAGCTGATTCACAAATCTATGCCGCAATTAGTTGAAAAAATGTCGGAAAGCGGTATAATAATATGCGAGCATGAAAAAGAAACAGATCTGCCTGAGAGATTTGGCGATTTCGCAATAAGTAAAATCTACCGCCATGGCAGAGTCACCCTTACCGCTTACAGAAAATATGAGGAAATCAAGGAAGCTTCAACGGAGGCTGAAACCGAAAATACACCGCCTAAAACAGACAACAAGGAGAGCTGACAATGAGAACCGCCATTTATCCCGGAAGCTTTGATCCCGTTACCTGCGGACACTTAGATATAATACGAAGGGCGTCAAAGCTTTTTGATAAGCTGATTGTGCTTGTTTCGGTCAATCCGTTAAAAACCACCTGCTTTACCGCCGAGGAAAGAGTAAATATGATTAAGCAGGTAACAAGGGATCTTCCCAATATTGAGGTAGACAGCGATAACGGACTTCTGATAGACTATTTCAACAAGAAAAACGCCGATGTCATTATCAAGGGTCTTAGGGCAATGTCGGATTTTGAGTATGAATTTCAAATGGCTTTGGTAAATAAGGATTTGTGCCATAAAGCGGAAACCGTATTTTTATGCGCCGACGCAGTGGGCACCTTCCTTTCTTCAAGTATGGTTAAGCAAATTGCACTGTTTGGCGGCGATATAACCTCTTATGTTCCCTCGGCAATCGAAAAGGATATAATTAAAGGCGTTAGTCGGATGACAAATAAAGAAATGCTGAAAAATTAGGACATTTTTGAAAAAACAATCAGATTTGTAAAATTCGGCTAAAATCATTGTAATTTCAGAAAGAAACAGAGAAATACCAGGAAAGGATTAAAAAATATGAACATTGACGATGCTTTGGAAGCAATGGACGAAATTCTGGATAAATCCATGCAAGTTCCCTTTTCGCAGAAAAGAGGAATGGTTGACGTAAATGCATTAAGGGATTTAATCGAGGATATAAGAATGAATATGCCTGCCGAAATAACGCAAGCGCAAAAGCTTGTCAACGACCGCAAAATTATTATCAGCGACGCTAAGCAGGAGGCGGACCGCATTATCAGAAAGGCGGAGGAAACCGCCAAAAAGCTTGTATCGCAGCAGGAAATCACCAGACAGGCCAACGAAAAAGCCACACAAATCCTTACGAATGCACAGACAAAGTACAGCGAGCTGTGTAATAACACAAATGAATATGTAGATTCCATGCTCACAAGAGTTGAAGAACTGCTCACCAAGGATTTGGCGGATGTTAAAAAGGCGAGAACCACATTGAAGAGAAAATAAAATACTGAGAACTTGTTCTCATAGAAATTGGCACGCATCTTTTCGGCAAATTTTGCCGAT
>CANEHP010000147.1 GCA_947427325.1 uncultured Clostridia bacterium
GAATTTATCAGCCAAAGCCGCACAATATAGTGATCGGCAAAGTCCGGAGCTGCATCGGAATACATAATAGACAGGGGAGCAAATATGCCGAAAACTATCCCCCATATAGCCGTTATAACTATTTCAAGACCCTTTAGGATATTTATTGCAGTTTTCATTTTAAAAAAATTCCTTATTATGTGTAATTTGGACCGGTACAAATCCCCGATTTATTGATAAGGCACGGAAAAGACGTTCCAACCATATATATTTATGAGAACAAGTTCTCAATTCCTATGATAACATATATTTTCAAAAAAGGCAATATCAAAAATTAAAAACTTCCTATTATAAAGCCCGGGCTTTTGCAGATATTATTTGTACATTCAAAAATTGCGTTGTCTTTTTGTGTGATTTTCAATCTTAACGAAAGGAAATTAAAATGAAAAAAGCAAATAAAATTTTTATTTTATTATATATGACGGTAATTTCTTTGATAATAATATTATTTCTTCAAATTACTTTTTATTGCACGGTTTTACCCGACAATTTTTTCCGTGAAAAATTACAAGAAGAAGACTTTTCCATAAACATCTATCCATCGGTTATGGCAAAGGGGAAAGGGCAGGAAGCGGTTGCCGCTTCTTTTAACAGAGATAAAACGGAAAAAATGACGCTGATGCTTTACGGCATTTTCCCTATAAAGGATATAACGGTAAATAAGCTTGAAGCGCCAAGTCTTATTCCTTCGGGCGAACCCTTTGGCTTAAAAATGCTTACCCACGGAGTAATTGTTACCGATTACGGCAGCGTGGACAGCTTTGCGGGACAGCTTTCTCCCGCCAAAGAAGGCGGAATTATGATAGGCGATATTATTGTAGAGGTTAACGGCGAGGAGGTTAATACAGGAAATCAGCTTACCAAAGCGGTACAGCAAAACTCCTTAAACACAAGCTTAACGGTAATCAGGGAAAATGAAAAATTCACCGTTAATGTTACACCTATAAAATCAAAAAATGACGGAATGTATAAATTGGGAATATGGACCCGTGACAGCTGTGCGGGAATAGGCACATTAACCTATTACGATCCGCAAAACAACAGCTACGGAGGATTGGGGCATTCGGTATGCGACGTCAATACCGGGGAGCTTTTGCCCTTACTGTCGGGTGAGAAAGTTCCTGTTTGCATCAATAGTATTATAAAGGGAATAAACGGAAGCCCCGGCGAGCTTTGCGGAACATTCGTTTCTTCATCGTCCGACGGCAGCATTTTGTTAAATACGGAATGTGGCGTTTTTGGCGTTACCGAGAAGCTTTCAAAAAATGCCGCCGTTCCCTTGGGCTTTAAGCAGGAAATAGAAATAGGAGATGCGGAAATTATGACAACAGTAGAGGGTATGACTCCGAAAAGCTATAAGATTGTTATAGAGAAGGTCAATTATAACAGTGAAGCAAGCACAAAGAATATGGTAATAAGAGTTACGGACAGCGAGCTGTTGTCAAAAACGGGAGGAATTGTACAGGGTATGAGCGGAAGCCCGATAATTCAAAACGGAAAAATAGTGGGCGCAGTAACTCATGTTTTTGTTAATGATGTAACGAGGGGATACGGTATATTTGCCGAAAATATGTATGAAATCTCTTCGGGGCTTCAGCGGGAAAAAAGCGAATCCGAGCCGTGCAGAGTGGCTGCATAAACCATTCTTTCGATTTTTTTCGCCAAGTTTTTCCTTTCTGCGATTAAATTAAAAATAATTAAGATATTTTCGACAATTATCAACAAAAATCTTAATTTTATCATTTATATAGATATATTGCGGAAATAATGTATAATATTCTTTAATAAAATAAAATTAAAATAGTTTTAAAAACCGCCTTTATAAGCTTTATAAATGCGGTTTTTTGTAAAATGCAATTTATTTTGGATTTATTTATCTAAAAGTATTGATATTATCTAAAATAAATGATATTATTTGATTAACACAGGTGCAACAAACAAATTAGGGGAATACGGGTTACGCTTATCGAAAGATAATTTAAATGGATGTACAATTTATTTTTGACAAAAAGCGTCCTAATGCTAATTTAAGTGAAAAAGCTGAAAATCTGACGATCGGAGAGCGCTTGCTCTTCGCAAAGCTTCCTTTGCATATACATATATGCCTGTAGAAGTTTTCCTTGTTCAAGAACGCTCAGTCTGCCGACGTTATACTATTTCTTAATCGGATTGCAGACAAATTTGCGAAAGGCTGCGTTTAGTTCGAGGAAGGCTGCCGCAGCTGTATGCGATACAGCAGGGCAGACTGACGAAGCAATAAATGCGGGATTTTTGCAAAGTCGTCTGTAAGATGATTAGAAATTAGGGCGTATCTGAAAACTAAGCAATTTTGTGCAATTTCGCTAAATGCGTGGCGATTTCAAGGAAAAAAGCACAGGAATACTAAAGTATTCCGTAGTAATCCCCCTTAGGGGATTACTACCTGCATTCTTTGACGCAGAAAGCGTCCGCAGTTAGTAGAAATTGTGCAAATTGCGACTTTTCAGATAGCCCCTAGTATTATTCACTTTTTTGTCTGAAATCAGTATAAGCCGTATGCACTCTTTGAGGAAAGGATATGTTAAAAATGGAAAGTACAAAAATTCTGATCGGAAATGATGTTCCGGAACAGGGAGTATCTTGGGCAAACGCATTTAAGGAAGCCGGGGCGTTTGCAGTAACGAGAAAGGCGAACGGTTCACAAATTCTTCAGTACATAAGAGATTACGGAATGCCTAATGTATTGATAATTGACGCAAAAATGGCAGGGACGGATGCGGTTGCATTAATTAAGGAAATCAAAACCTTCCCCAAATTTCCCACAATAATCGTTACGGCAGATTATAATATGCCTATGTTAAAGGACGAGCTTATGTATCTCGGTGTAAAGGCATTTCTTGTTAAACCCTTTACGGTAACGGATTTATTGAGAGCGGTTTATGATGACAGCATTAAGCCGGAAGCGCCCAGCAATATGCGTAGTATGGATATTACTTTTCCGGCTGATTCCGAAACAAAGGATTTGGAATGTCTTGTTACAGATGTGATTCATCAAATAGGGATTCCCGCTCATATAAAGGGTTACCACTTTATTCGCTATGCGATTATGCTCTGCGTGGAAAACAGCGAGATGATTAACAGCATAACAAAATTACTGTATCCCACTGTTGCGGCAAAGTTTAAAACTACCTCATCCCGTGTTGAGCGTGCCATAAGACACGCCATCGAGTTAGCCTGGGATCGCGGAGATACGGATGTTATCGATTCTTATTTCGGCTATACCATAAGAAGCTCAAAGGGCAAGCCCACTAACTCGGAATTTATTGCTCTGATTTCCGATAGGCTGCGTTTAGAGCTGAAGAATAAAAGCTACTCCGCAATACTGTAATATTTTCATTATGCTGTTTCTTATTCGGATTTAGAACTTGTTCTCATAGGAATGGTGTGCGGATTTTTGAGCAAATTTTGTCGAGGACAAGGAAAAATTCCGCAGGAATACTCGTGTATTTCAAGGAATTTTGACGCAGTCATCGGCAAAATTTGCCGAAAAGATGCGTGCCAATTTCTATGAGAACAAGTTCTTAGCATTAAGATTACAGACAAATGTGCAAAAAGGCTGTGTTTAGTGCGAGGAAATCCGCATTGCTGTATGAGATACGGCAGGGCGGCTTGACGAAGCGATAAACGCAGAATTTTTGCATAGTTGTCTATACAATGACTAAGGATTAGTATAATATGTTATTGGCGAGTTTTATCACCTATACGAATGTTGCGCTTTTTCAAATAAACGGTTTGAAACGCCGACAGAAACGTAAAGCTTCAAGTCTGTCGGCAAAGTCACTCCTCAACCGTAAACTGCCAACCGTCAACCGTCAACTTTCAATTTTTTACAGCTCTCGGGGACATTACATTATTATTGTGCAAAAGTGATAAATAATAATGTTATAAGTTAAAAAGATTGACGAATATGTTTGAAAATGTTGACATTTAAAAACGATTTTACTATAATATGAATATAATCGTTTACTGAACCTTTCATAATATTATTAAAAAATCAATCTAAAGCGTTGACAGAAAGGAGAAAAAAATGTCATCCAAGAAGCTGCTAATCCCTGCGGCAGGCTTTATAATCGCCGCCGCATTTTTTTTAACAGGCTGTGATGCGTCAAAGCAGCCCCAAAATACGACAGGTATCGGAGAAATGCGGGATATAACCGCTGTGGAATTAGTTAAGGAAATGAAAATCGGTTGGAATCTGGGCAATACTCTTGATGTATGTCAAGCTGACAGAAACGGCGACGGAAAGCTTGATGAGCATGCAGAGGAGGGGGAAGAGGTTGATGAAACCCTATGGGGGAATGTTATGACCACTCCCGAGCTTTTTGACAAGCTTAAAGCGGACGGAATAAATGCGGTGCGTATTCCCGTTACATGGAGAGATCACCTGGATGAAAAGAATAACATAAAAGATGAATGGATGAACCGTGTTCAGGAGATAGTCGATTACGCTATAAGCCGTGATTTTTATGTAATAATCAATATGCATCATGACGGCGGCGGCGATCCTAAGTTCGGCGCTTGGATAATTGAAACGGCAAAATCCGATTACGATGCTTTTTATACTAAGTACAGCAAAATGTGGAAGCAAATTGCGGAGAGGTTTAAGGACTATTCCGACCGTCTGATTTTCGAATCAATGAACGAGGTCGGTTTTGACGGCTTGGGAGATAATAAGGCCTTTGATTTACTGAATAAAATCAATCAGGATTTTGTAAGCATTATTCGCACAAGCGGCGGCAATAACGAGAAACGCCATCTGCTGATAGCAGGATATTGGACCGATGTAGCCCAAACCTGCAAATCCGATTTTAAAATGCCCGAGGACACAATAGAAAATCATCTTATTGTATCCGTACATTACTATACTCCCTATGAGTTTTGCATTGCAGGCTCTCAAAAGACATGGGGCAGCGATTCCGAGATTAAGCTTATGAAAAGCAAGATGAATTTGATGAAAACCACCTTTGTCGACAAGGGGATTCCGTTTATTATAGGTGAATACTCAGGCGGCGGTCCTGCAAAAGAATTTATTTATTTCAGTGAGTATCTTACCGGGCTTTGTCATGATATGGGCGCTTGCTGCTTTTTGTGGGATAACGGCGAAAATCTTAACCGCAGCACTCTTAAATGGCGTGTAGACGGGCTTATGGAAGCGCTTCAAAGAGCCGTCTCGGATGAAAAATATGAAGTGACTAAAGCCGAATAGGAGCGTTAAATAAAAATTGAAAAAATAACCGGACAGCGTTTATACTGCCCGGTTATTTTTTTCAATCCGCTTTTTCCCTCATTTCACTGTATTTTCTTTTAGTCGCCATACCTCCTCTGATATGTCTTTCCTGTTTATTCTTTTCCAAAACCTCCTGCACCTGTTTTTGCAGTGTGGGATTTATTTTTTCCAGCCTTGATGTTATATCCTGATGAACTGTGCTTTTGCTTATTCCGAAAATCTTTGCTGCACTTCTTACGGTAGCGCCGTTGTCAATTATGTACCTTCCGAGGCTTACGCATCTTTCTTGTTTTGTTCCGAAATCTTGAACGACTTGAACGGATGGTGTTGGTTTTGCTGACATTGTTTCGCCCCTTTGCATTATTTTAGAACTTGTTCTCATAGGAATGGTGCGCAGATTTTCGAGCAAATTTTGT
>CANEHP010000148.1 GCA_947427325.1 uncultured Clostridia bacterium
AAGAGGAAGAGGAAGAGGAAGAGGAAAAACAATAACAACAATACCCTTAACGGGTGCAAAAGCGAACATAAAAACCCGAATGCAGTTCAAAAAATAAAGGAATCAGAGGTCTTTTTAATGAAGGAAATAAAGGTAGGAATGGTCTCCCTCGGCTGCCCCAAAAACCAGTGCGACGCCGAGCTTATGATGAAAAAAATACACGACGCAGGCTATAAGCTCGTATCCGAGCCGGGGCTTGCCGACGTGGTAATAATAAACACCTGCGGCTTTATACAGTCCGCCAAGGAAGAAGCCATCGAGGAAATCATGGAGGCGGTAAACCGCAAAAACGACAACATCAATAAAAAAATAATAGTAACGGGCTGCCTTGCCCAAAGATACACCAAGCTTATGGACGAGGAATTTCCCGAGGTTGACGCAGTTTTGGGCTTAGGCTGCAACGGCGATATCGTTGCCGCACTTGAGGACGTTTTAAAGGATAAAAGAGTAATAAGGGAAACCGCCGTGGGCAATTACAATATAGAGGGGGACAGACTGATGTCCACCATGTCACATTACGCCTATCTGAGAATTGCGGACGGCTGCGACAACCGCTGCACCTACTGTGCGATTCCCTATATAAGAGGGCATTTCAGAAGCAGACCTATGGAAAATCTTGTGAAGGAGGCGGAGGGCTTAGCGGAAAAGGGAGTAAGGGAGCTTATTCTCATCGCTCAGGACACCACCCGCTACGGACTTGACCTGTACAAAAGGCTTATGCTTCCCGAGCTTTTAAACAGGCTTTGCGAAATTGAGGGCATTAAGTGGATAAGGCTTTTATACTGCTACCCCGAAAGAGTGACGGAGGAGCTGATAGAGGTTATGGCGGCACAGGAAAAGGTTATCCCTTACATAGATATCCCCATTCAGCACTGCAACGGGGATATTTTAAAGGCAATGAACAGGCAGGGCGACCAACAGACCTTGCAGGAGCTTTTTGAAAGGCTGCGAAGGAGAATCCCCGGTCTTATTCTTCGCACCACGCTGATTACGGGTTTTCCCGGGGAAACGGAGGATCGGTTTGAGGAGCTTGCGGAATTTGTCAACACCGTTAAGTTCGAGCACTTAGGCTGCTTCCCCTACTCGAGAGAGGAGGACACCCCTGCGGCAAAAATGGAAAACCAGATCCCCGAATCCGAGAAAAAGCACAGAGCGGAAATTATTACCGAGCAGCAGGAGGTAAGAGCCGCAGATTTCTGCGAGAAGCAGACGGGAAAGGTGTTTGAAACGGTAGTGGAGGGTTATGACAGATATTTTGAAATGTACTTCGGCAGAAACTATATGTATGCTCCCGAAATAGACGGAATGGTTTATTTTAGGGGCAAGGGACTTAAAACAGGGCAGTTTGTCAATGTTAAAATTACCGAAAGTATGGAAAATAATTTAATTGGAGAAATCGTCTGATCGGTACACGGTTTTCAAAAGCAAAAGAGGAGTAGTATTGTGAATCTTCCTAATAAATTATCATTGGCAAGGATAATTGCCGTACCTTTTTATGTAATATGTATGCTGCGCAACGACATACCCCTGAATTACCTTTGGGCGCTTATTATCTTTATTTTAGCGTCCCTTACCGATATGATAGACGGAAAGATCGCCAGAAGGCAGGGCTTGGTAACCGACTTGGGAAAATTTCTCGATCCCTTGGCGGATAAAATACTCGTAAGCTCCGCCCTTATATGTATGGCGGATCTGCACTGGTGCTATTCCTTTATGGTGATCATCATTATTGCAAGAGAATTTATCGTATCCGGCTTAAGGCTTATAGCGGCGGGAAACAGAGATCATGTGGTTATTGCGGCGGGAATATGGGGAAAGCTTAAAACGGCTGTAACCATGTGCTCCATCGGGTTTATAACGGGAATGCATATCTTTTCCGTAAATTTCAGCCTGCTGCCTGACGATTTTCCCATAAGACAGATCTCGGAAATCCTTATGTACATATGTACATTCTTGACCATTATAAGCGGCGGTGTTTATCTTAAGAATTATTGGCACTTATTTACCAAGAGTAAATGAGAAGGAGGGTATCTTTATGAAATGCAGCAAATGCGGCACGGAAAACCAAAGCGGCAAATTCTGCCAAGAGTGCGGAGAACTGTTGGAGGAACAGAGGGAAGAAGGAAAAAACGAACGAGAAAACGAACGAAAAAACGAACGAAAAAACGAACGAGAAAATGAACGGACGGAAGAGCTTAAAAAGGGTAAACGCAAAAACGAAAAGGCGGCAAAGAACCATAAGGAAGATAATAAAGAAAAAGCCGCCGGTAAAGAAGCTAAAGAAGCTGATGAAAATATCCCTCAATCACAGGATGAAGAGCAGGCGGAGGATGATGTAAGGGAAGCCTTGCATAACTTGGAAAAATACGAGCAGGGAACTATTACCGACCCTAAGGACAAACCCAAGGATAAGAAAAAAAGCTTCCTATACCCTCAAAATCCTATGCTGTGGTCATTTTTATGGCTTTTGTTTTTCGGGGTAATTTTGGGAGCGCTGTCCGCAATATTTTTCGGTACGGATTTAGAGGGCAAGGAAACGGTGTTCGGAATTATCTTTGCAATATTTGCGGCAGCGGTTTTGGGTATAGATTTTATATATTATTTCCCTGCCGCCTTGCAGCTTGACAGGCTTCTTAAGGGAAAGGGCGTAAGACTTGAATACCGCCTGAAAAATTACGAGCTGATAGAGATAGCGGAAAAGGCGAAAAAGCGCAACAGGGGCTTTTACCTTGCAATAGGGCTTTTCGGTCTTGCATTCACAATATATTATATATACATTTTGGCGACTACCGTACAGCAGACGACTCTTATGTGGATAAGCCTTATTTTCAGCACCGGCGTGTTTATAATCTGTGCAGCGCTGTTTTTTGTAATGCCCAAATTCAACTACGGCAAAACTATGGAAAACGGCAGCAGAGTAATTATCGGCAATAAGTCGGTATACTACGGCGGCACATATTATCACTGGAGAAAGGTACAGCCCGACGCAACCTTCGGAAAGGTAAACACCAAAAAGCATGAGCTGGAGATAACCTTTACACAGGAATTTAAAAACGGAAAGTCTCAAAAGCAGAGAGTGGAGCTATACGCTCCCGATACTTCTCTCAGGGAAATAACAAGGCTTTTGGAGGAATATGAAAAGAGCAATAAAAAGTATAGGGAGAAAAAGGAAGAAACCTCGGAGGTAAACGGAAAGCCCGTTTCTTAAAAGATTTTTAATGCAAGGAGGTATTTACGGCATTGTGATTTTTGCGGTATTCCTTTATTGAAATGTAAAAAATGCAAAATAAATGTTATACTAATTCTTAATTAAAATAAGACAAAGCCGGCGGGTGGGGCGTTCCTGATCAAGGAAGTCCCGACGCAGGAATATGCGGATATTTCAAGTCGGGCTGACACAGAGCAGGGACGCCCCGGTCGGTGGATTTGTCTGATTTTTATTAAGATTTAGTATTAAATATAAGGAGGAAATAAAATGATCAGATTTTTTGAGGAAAGCGGCGCACTTGTGGTAAGGCTGAGAAACGAAACTCTCCGCATTGAGGGCTGGGGCAGGAACGCTCTGCGTGTCAGAGCCACTCTTTTGAAAAAAATGCCCGAGCAGGCTCATGCCCTTACCGAAAAGGCGGAGCATAGCGCAAAGGTAGCCGTTAACAATTCGGCGGAGTGCGCCGAGATCGTAAACGGAAAGCTTAAGGCGACCGTTAACAATGTGGGCGTCATCTGCTTCTATAAGGACGACAAGCTTATTTTACAGGAATATTACAGCTTTTACTACGGCTCGATCCGCAAAGGGCCTATCTGCTATAAAATACGTTCCCGTGAATACAAGGGGCTTGCCTCGGAGGATTTTAAAATAACCCTGCGCTTTGAATCCGACCCCGATGAAAAGCTTTTCGGTATGGGTCAGTATCAGATGCCCATTCTCAATCTGAAGGGTACAGTTCTGCCGCTGGAGCAGAGAAATTCACAGGTAAGCGTACCGTTCCTTGTATCAAGCAAGGGCTACGGTATGCTTTGGAACAACCCCGCAACAGGCGAGGCGGCATTCGGCACAAACATCACCAAATGGACAGCCGATGAAAGCGACATGATCGACTATTGGATAACCGCCGAAGATACCCCTGCCGATTTAGTTCGCAATTACACGGAATGTGTGGGACGAGCGCCTGTTATGAGTCCCGATTATCTTGGACTGTGGCAGTGCAAGCTGCGTTACCGTACACCCGACGAGGTGCTGGAGGTTGCAAGAAAATACAAGGAGCTTGGTATTAAGCTTGACGTTATTGTTATTGACTTTTTCCACTGGCCTTATCAGGGAGATTGGAGATTTGACGAAAAATATTGGAGCAGGGACGCAGTAAAGGCAATGACGGACGAGCTGCACGGCATGGGCACAAAGGTTATGGTTTCCGTATGGCCGTCGGTGGATAACCGCAGCGAAAACTACTATGAAATGGAGCAGAAAGGACTGCTCAGCGCAACCGATATAGGCTCGGCTCAGACCTATGACTATCAGGGCGACTGCGGAACGGTTGATTTCTTCAACCCCGAAGCGCAGGAATTTGTTTGGGAAAAGTGCAAAAAGAACTACCGGGAGCTGGGCATCGACCTGTTTTGGCTTGATAACTCCGAGCCGGACAGCACAACCTATGATTTTGAAAACTATCGTTACCACACCGGAAGAGGATCTAAGGTAGGATGCGAATATCCCAAAAAATATGTAGAGGCGTTTTACAACGGTATGGCGGCGGAGGGCGATTTTGACAGCGTAAACCTTGTCCGTTCGGCTTGGGTCGGCAGTCAGAAGTACCGTGCTCTTATCTGGACAGGCGACATTCAGTCTAACTTTGAGTCCTTTAAGGATCAGGTAATAGCGGGACAAAATATGGGACTTGCAGGTATTCCCTGGTGGACTACCGATATCGGCGGCTTTATGACCGACGACTGCCGCAGTCCCGAATTTGTGGAGCTGCTGATACGCTGGTATCAGTATGCTGTGTTCTGTCCTATTTTGCGTATGCACGGCTCTCGCGGACCCGGTGATATACCCGCTCTCGACGACAGGAATTTCGGCGGAGGATATCTTTACACAGGTCACCCCAACGAGATATGGAGCTACGGTGAAGAATGCTTTGAGATTATGAAAAAATGGCTGAATATCCGTCTTTCCCTTAAGGATTATATAGCCGGACTTATGGAGGAAGCCGCAGAAACAGGAGCGCCTCTCATCAGAACAATGTTTTATGAATTTCCCCATGACGAGAAGTGTTGGTCGGTTTCGGATCAGTATATGTTTGGCGGCGAATACCTTGTTGCGCCCATACTCAGTTTCGGAGCAAGAGAAAGAGAGGTATATCTTCCCTCGGGAAAATGGGAGAGTCTGGAGGATAAAAAGGTTTACGAGGGCGGTAGGACCGTTACCGCCAATGCGCCTCTCGACGTTATGCCCGTATTCAGAAAAATAGGATAAAAGCAGGACGGAATCAGGGATAATTCCGACTGTGCATATATCGGGGAAAACAGTATAAAATCAAGGATAATGTCGGAAAAACGTTTTTTGTTATGCCTTTTTTCGGAAAAAGGTGTATAATCAAGGATAATGTCGAAAAACGTTTTTCCGTTATTCTTTTTTCGGAAAACAACAGAAAAT
>CANEHP010000149.1 GCA_947427325.1 uncultured Clostridia bacterium
CCTTTATTCCCTCTAATTTTCCGTCCTTAATAACGGCTGTTCCGCAAAAGCCTGCCCTGTGTCCGCCTTTCAGAGTTATATACCCGTTTTTTATCTCTTTTTCGTAGCTGTGGATAGAGTAATTGCAAAAGCTTTTGATACATTCGTTTATCTCCTGCGGCGAAACGGTTTTATCAAGCAAATATCTTTCCCTGACGGTTTCCAAGACTATCGGTTTTCCTGCTCTTAACCGTATTTCGCATATATCGCCCGTTCGATATTTGGATTTTGCTATTGCAGTGCCTAACGATCCTAAATATGATAAAACGTCACTGCCGCCGATTTTAGCGCTTACCATTTTATAACTTCCTTTCTTTTACTGCTTGTTTATATTTATGACAAGTCCTTTGAAGATATTACTGCCTTGACAAAAGGAAGAAAAAAATATATAATATGAAAATGAAAACCAATTTCATATTAGGAGCAAGCTATGGAAAACAAGAAAGAACAAAAGTCTTACAAAACCCGCCAGCGTACACAAATTCTTGACTGTCTTATTGACAATAAATCAAAGCACCTTACTGCCGATGAGATATCGGTTATTTTAAAGAAGCAAGGCAACGAGGTGGGGAAAACCACTGTTTACCGCTCCTTGGAAAAGCTTATGGAGGAAGGCAGCGTAAGAAAATACATTTGTGAAGAGGGCAAAAGCGCCTGTTTTCAGTATGTGGACGACAGTGAAAACTGTCATAGGCATTTTCACTTAAAATGTATTAAATGCGGCAAGCTGATACACTTGGAATGTGATTATCTTTCGGATTTGGAGCAGCATATTTTCGAACATCACAAATTTACTGTAGATAATACAAAAACCGTTTTATACGGCGTTTGCGGGGAGTGTTCAAATGGGTAGAAGGATTTTGCTTTTAACCGCAATCTTGTTTACTGCTTTTGTATTTTCAGCCTGCTCTATTCCCTATTATGACGAAAATGATGAAAATAAGGAAGATAAGCTGAAAATCGTCACAACGATTTTTCCGCAGTATGACTTTGCAAGACAAATCGGAAAGGAAAAAATATCCTTAAAAATGCTGGTAACGCCGGGCGGAGAAAGCCATTCCTATGAGCCTACCCCGCAGGATATTATTGCCGTAAGAGACTGCGATATTTTTATATGCACCGGCGGAGAGTCGGATATCTGGTCGAAGGTTATACTTAATTCCATTGATGCGCCTAATTTAAAGATAATAAAAATGATGGAATGTGTAGATGCTGTTGAAGAAGAGATTTCCGACGGTATGACTGAAAAGCTGCCTATAGAAGAGGAAGAGGAGACGGAGTATGACGAGCATGTGTGGACCTCTCCCCAAAATGCAAAAAAAATATCGGAAGCTATTGTAAAGGCAATGATTTTGGCAGATAAGAAAAATGAAGATTTCTTTCAGTCAAATTACGATGAATATTCAAAAAAATTAGACAAGTTGGATAAGGATTACCGTAATGCCGTTTCAAAGGCGGAAAATAAAACGGTTATTTTTGGCGACCGCTTCCCTTTCAGATATCTGTTTGACGAATACGGGTTAAATTATTATGCCGCCTTTCCCGGATGCAGCACCGATTCTGATGTAAGTGCAAAAACAATGATGTTTTTAATTGACAAAGTAAAAGAAAACAAGCTTTCCGCTGTATTTTATATAGAGTTCAGCGCAAGAAAAATTGCGGATACCATTTCTTCGGAAACAGGCGCAGAACCTTTGCTTTTTCACTCCTGCCACACTGTTTCGGGAAAAGACTTTGAAAACGGAATAACCTATATTGATCTAATGAAAAACAATCTTGAAAATTTGAAAAGAGGGCTTAATATTGAAGCTGATTGAATGTAAAAATTTAAGTATGTCCTACGAAGGCGTAACTGTTTTACACAATGTTTCATTTTCCTTGGAGCAGGGAGATTATATGCTGCTGCTGGGTGAAAACGGTTCGGGAAAAAGTACTCTTATAAAAGGACTCTTGGGGTTAAAACAATCGTCAAAGGGAAAAATTGAATTTAACGGAATTACTCCGAGACAAATAGGGTATCTTCCGCAGCAAAGCCCTGTCCAAAAGGATTTTCCCGCCACTGTAAAAGAGATTATTTTATCGGGCTGTTTGGGTTCGGGAGGTATTTGCCCCTTTTACACCAAGGATCAAAAAAAAAGAGCGGATAAGTGTATGCGCCATCTGCATTTAGAGGATATTCAGAAAAAGAGCTTTCGCGACCTTTCGGGAGGACAGCAGCAAAGGGTGCTTATTGCAAGAGCCTTGTGCGCAACAGATAAGCTTTTGCTGCTGGACGAGCCTGTTACGGGGCTTGACGCTGTGGTAACCGCGGAAATGTATGATCTTATAAATCATTTGAATAAGGTTCACGATGTTACTATAATAATGATTTCTCATGATATTTCAAATGCTATGAAATATGCAAACAAGGTTCTTCACCTTTCCTCTGAGGCGTCCTTTTTCGGAGGAGCGGAGGAATACGCAAAAACAGATTATTACAAAAAAATGATCAAAGGGGGCAATAATATTGGGTATAATTGTTGAAATGCTTTCCTTTGATTTTATTTCAAGGGCTTTATTGGTAGGCATATTGATTTCCCTTTGCGCTTCCCTGTTAGGCGCAAGCCTTGTGTTAAAGCGCTATTCCATGATCGGCGACGGTCTGAGCCATGTGGGCTACGGCGCTTTGGCGGTTGCTGCCGCATTTAACTTAGCGCCGCTTCAAGTGGCAATTCCCGTAGTTGTTGTTACTGCGTTTTTTCTTTTAAGATTAAGCAAAAACGGCAAGCTTAACGGCGACGCTTTGATAGCTATAATTTCATGCAGCGCACTTTCAATAGGTATGATAGTGGTATCTGTTTTTGAGGTAAATATTGACGTAAACAGCTATATGTTCGGCAGTATTCTTGCACTGCAAAGTGAAGATGTGATTTTAAGCGTGGTTTCTTCGCTTATCGTAATAGCTTTATACGTGATTTTTTACAACAAGATTTTTGCTGTCACTTTTGATGAAAGCTTTTCCAAGGCAACAGGCATAAAAACAGGTCTTTATAACGGACTTATCGCTTTGCTTACTGCCGTTGTAACTGTTGTAGGCATGAGACTTATGGGCGCTTTACTGATATCGGGACTTATTATATTCCCTTCTTTAAGCGCAATGCGAATTTGCAAAAGCTATAAGGGCGTTACGCTTTTTTCTGTTCTGATTTCAATATTATGCTTTATAACAGGCTTAACGGTCACATTTTATCTTCCCGTGCCAACAGGAGCATGTATTGTTGTTATCAATCTTATGGCGTTTATTGCTTGTGCGGTTATCGGAAAGCTTAAAGAAACTGTAAGCGTTAAATCGAAAAATTCTTAATTACAAAAATGTAAGAAATTTGTAACTGTTTTGTCATTGACTTTGTTGGTTTTTGCGGCTATACTTATAATCAAGCAAATTGTTTGGCAGATTTAGGGATTATACTAATTCCAATTTAAAAAAACGTTTTTAAATTAGAAATAGTACCCTCGTATTTCTTCGCTTTTTCATTTAAATCGCCACGAATTTAGCGAAATTGTACAAAATTGCTTTGTTTTCGGATGGTAATTCGCAGTTATCCCTTTTGGATAACCACCGGCATTCTTTGACGCAGAAAGCGCCCGCAGTCAGTAGAAGTTGTGCAAAATGCGACTTTTCAGATACGCCTAAGTTACATCGGACAGAGGCATCTTAAAAATAACGTGATCTCATTTAATTTTACGGAAAAGGCGATTCTCAATGAACATAACATCTATTAACACAATTCAAAATATTTATTCACCGACAAGAAATAAGCCTAATGCTGTCGCTGACGCCATGTATGAAAGTGCCTTAAAGAAAGTATATTCCCCATCGGAAATAAGTTCTTCATCCGAAAGCTCAAGCAGAACATCGATTGAGTTTAAAAACAAGAATTTTTACAGAAATTTGACATCAAAAGCCGTGATTTCGTCAGAACGTATTGCAGAGCAAAAGAAAAATTTTACAGATATGTATGTTACCTCTGTCGCCCATAAATACTTTTCCGACAATCAATCGAAGGCTGCCTCGAGCGTTGGTCTTCTCACTTTGCTGGTTGAGAATTCAAGAGCAGCAAGTCGGGAAGAATGTATGCCTATTCCTATAGAGCCCGGAGAACTTCCTCGGTTTATGGATATGGTACAAAAATCCTTAAAAAACGGTATGTCGCTTAAGGACATATTTAAACAAAAATATGACGAGCATATAGCTAAATACGGAGAAGAAGGACATACCAATTCCTTTGCCGATTGGTTTGCAATAAAAACTTCAACGGGCGAAGTTATAAGTGCAAATCCAATCAGCAAAACATATCATGGAGATTCCCTCGATAAAGAAACATCAGATATTGAAGCTGTGATGGAATTGGCAGACGACTTAGCTACTTTTCTGAGATATGCGGTTTTTTCTCAGGAGACTGACGATTACAAAAGGGTTGATGAGCTTCTCTCTTTCATAAAAAATAAGCAGGCTTATGCAAATTATGATCGCTTTATAGCGAATGACAGTGACGTAACTGCCGATAATACAATAATATAAAATTTGATTGCCGCAAAAGTGCTGAAGAACGTTGATGAGTAAGTGTAAGAGTAAGAAGAGGAAGCGACTGGCGGACTTATTGAATCTATCCGTATTCATCAGGAGGAGCTGAGGGAGAATAAAATAGATATGGAAGGAAGCGAGAAAATTATTTCCGAAATTCAGGAAATTATTGACATAAATTAAGACAATAACAAAAAGGAGAAAATAATGCCTTATATAAGCATTGAATGCGGAGTGATATCCGACGAACAAAAAGAACGGCTTATCAAGCAGATTACAGAAACTTCCTCGGAAATTATGAATGTACCCGCTGAATTTTTTTCGGTTACGATAAAAGAATTACCCGACAAAAATTTCGGCATCGGCGGTAAAACTATTGATAAGGTTAAAGCAGAATATATAAAGGAAACCTCTAAAATCAAATAAAAAGGACTTGTAATATGAACATTAAGCTTGCGGGCTTGGTTGCGGATTCTATAGTTGACGGACCGGGCTTTCGCTTTACCGTTTTCACTCAGGGCTGCCCTCATCACTGCGAGGGCTGTCACAATCCCGATACACATGATTTTAACGGCGGCAGATATGCCGACTGCGATAAAATAATCGAAAAAATTAAGGAAAATAAGCTTACCGCAGGCGTGACCTTTTCGGGAGGAGAGCCATTTTGTCAGCCCATGCCATGCGCTTATATGGCGGAAAAGCTTAAAGCTTCGGGCTACCACCTAATGGCTTTCACAGGCTACACCTTTGAAAAGCTTTTGGAAATGTCAAAAGAAGATGAAAATGTAAAAAAGTTTTTGAATTTATTAGATGTAATAATTGACGGGAAATTTATATTGGCGCAGCGAAGCCTTGAATTAAGGTATAAAGGCAGCAAAAATCAGCGCACTATTGATGTAAAAGAAAGTATTAAGCAAGGGAGAGCAGTTGAAATTGAAATATAAAGGATTTATCAGGGCAGCTGCCGCAGCCGTCATTGCGTCGCTTGCCTTTGCCTG
>CANEHP010000150.1 GCA_947427325.1 uncultured Clostridia bacterium
AGCTTCCTCAACCGCAACGGCACATGCGACGGTAGCGCCGACCATAGGGTTGTTGCCCATTCCGATAAGTCCCATCATTTCAACATGGGCAGGAACGGAGGAAGAACCTGCAAACTGAGCGTCGGAGTGCATACGACCCATAGTATCGGTCATACCGTAGGAAGCAGGACCTGCCGCCATATTATCGGGGTGGAGAGTACGGCCCGTGCCGCCGCCCGAAGCAACAGAGAAATACTTCTTTCCCTTATCGGTGCATTCCTTCTTATATGTGCCTGCAACAGGGTGCTGGAATCTGGTGGGGTTGGTGGAGTTGCCTGTTATGGAAACATCTACGCCTTCCTTCCACATAATTGCAACGCCCTCGGTTACATCGTCTGCACCGTAGCAGTTTACCTTTGCTCTTGCACTGTTGGGATCTTTGGAGTAGCACTTGCGGAATACTTCTTTAACCGCATTGTCATGATAATCCATTTCGGTTTCAACATATGTAAAGCCGTTAATACGCGCGATGATCTGTGCGGCGTCCTTGCCTAAGCCGTTAAGGATAACACGCAGAGGCTCTTTGCGAACCTTGTTAGCCTTTTCCGCAATACCGATAGCGCCTTCGGCAGCGGCAAAGGATTCGTGACCCGCCAAAAAGCAGAAGCACTTGGTTTCCTCTTCAAGAAGCATTTTTCCGAGGTTGCCGTGTCCCAAACCAACCTTTCTGTGGTCTGCAACAGAACCGGGAATACAGAAAGCCTGAAGTCCCTCGCCGATTGCAGCGGCAGCGTCGGCAGCTCTTGTGCAGCCCTTCTTGATTGCGATAGCGCAGCCTACCGTATATGCCCATTTTGCGTTTTCAAAGCAGATAGGCTGAATTTTTTCAACTATTTCATAGGGGTTAAAGCCTTTTTCCTTGCAGATATCGGCGCATTCCTCAACAGAATTGATGCCGTAGCCCTTAAGTACCTCTAATATTTGTTTTTCTCTTCTCTCGTAAGATTCAAATAAAGCCATTCTATACACCTCCCATTACTTATTTCTCGGATCGATGAGCTTTACGGCGTCGTCAACTCTGCCGTACTGACCGCAAGCCTTTTCGTAAGCGGTCTTGGGATCGTCGCCTGCCTTGATAAAGTTCATCATTTTACCGAAGTTTACAAACTTGTAGCCGATTACTTCGTCGTCTTCGTCAAGAGCGAGATCGGTAACGTAGCCGTCGGTCATTTCCAAGTAACGGGGGCCTTTTTTCAAGGTGCCGTACATTGTTCCTATCTGTGAACGAAGTCCCTTGCCCAGATCCTCAAGACCTGCGCCGATAGGCAAGCCGTCCTCGGAAAATGCGGTTTGGGTGCGGCCGTAAACTATCTGCAAAAACAGCTCTCTCATGGCAACATTGATAGCGTCGCATACAAGGTCGGTGTTAAGAGCCTCTAAAATAGTCTTGCCGGGAAGGATTTCCGCCGCCATAGCTGCGGAATGAGTCATACCGGAGCAGCCCAGTGTTTCGACCAGGGCTTCCTGAATAACGCCCTCCTTAACGTTAAGGGTCATCTTGCATGCGCCCTGCTGAGGTGCGCACCAGCCCACACCGTGAGTAAGTCCGCTGATGTCGGTGATCTGATAAGCCTTTACCCACTTGCCTTCTTCGGGAATAGGTGCGGGAGCGTGCTTAGGTCCTTTGGCAACAACGCACATTTTCTCTACTTCGTTTGAGTAATTAATCATGCTTTAAGCTCCTTTCGGAAATATATTAGAACAAGTTCTTAGGTAGTAAGGCAAAGCGCACGAAACTATGCAGCCTGCCTCAGGGCATATCCGAAAAAGCAGTTTTATGTATTGTGTATTTTCAGACAGCCCATTGTGCCGAATATATTATATCAAAAACGCAAAGCAATTTCAAGGGATTTACAAAAAAATGGCAAATTTATGTGAAATATATCAATTTTCGTCCGATTCGGCAGGGGGCAAATGATTCAGTCCTAAGTCACGCAGTATTTCGGGGAAATCCCTGTATGCCACATCAAAATCCACATCTCCCTTAATTCCCTGAATCGCTCCGTCATGGGAATACTGCCACATATAGTAATCGTAGTCGGTTTCGGGGTTGTGCTTAAGCCTTGCCACCCATACGGCGTATTTTTCCTTGATCTCGTCGGAAAAACGGCTGTTCAGCATATTTAAGTAGGAATAAAGCATTGGATAGTAGCCGCCCTCCGCCGTTATCTCCAAAAAGGCTTCGGCAAGCTCGGTCAGGTCTTTTCGGCTGATATCCTCCTCCATATCCAAAACTACGGGATATGTGAGAGTATAGCCCTCAAGAATTTCAAGCATAAATTCCGCCTCTTCCTCCGCCTGTTCGACCGTTTCCGCATAGCTGTAAAAATAAACTCCCGCGTCGATTCCGTATTTGTTGGCATTTTCTATATTTCGGAAAAATTGGTTGTCCTCCTTGGGTCCTGTGCCGTCAATATCACCCCGTCCGCAGCGGATCATTACAAAGTCAATGCCCGACTGGGAGAGAGTTTCCCAATCTACCTCGCCTTGCGCCCATGAAATGTCGATGCCTCTTTTTATGATTTCTTCCTCGTTTTTGAGAATTTCGGCGGTGTACACGGATAAGTCCTTATGAGTGGAATTGTCGGTGACGATTCCGCCGTCAAAATTTAAAAGCCTTCCCGTAGGTATGAAAAGACCGCTGTCCGAAAGGGTTATTCTGCCGTAGTTTCTGATTGTTCCTTTTCTTTCGTTGGTTAGTCTGCCGTCGCAGTCAAAAGAGCCTTCCTCGAAAATGCTTATACTGCCGCCGTTAATCATTTCTCCTGCTTTTTGTATGTAAATTTTACCGTTATTATTTGTAACACTGTGCTTTTTAAGAAAGAAGTTTCCTTCCGAGTTTATAAACCCCCCACCGTCAACATCTATAACTGCCGAGGAATGAAGATTACCCCCTTGCTTTACGGCGATTTCTCCCTTGATTTCCGTTTCGGATTCGCCCTCGCATATAAAATTGCCGACTACATTAACATTGCCGCTGTTTTCTATCACAATGTTTCCGTAATTTGTGATGCTGCCGCCTTTTTCAATGTTTATGCCGCCTTTTACGGTTAAGAAGCAGCCCTCGGAAATAACCAGCTCGCCGAACTTGTCCAGGACAAGAACGGTGTCTTCGGAAATTATCAGATCATCTGTCAGCATCTTTTTTTCGTTTAGTATGTAGTTTCTGTGATTGGAAAGCCTTCCTTCTCCGTCCCAAACGCTGTCGGGTACGGCTATAACAGCGGAAAAGCCGAAGCAAACAGCTAAGCTGATTATTGTTATAATAATTAGTATGTATCTGAAAAGCTTCATCTTATTTCTCACTTTCGACAAAACAACCGATTATTTTACCTTTTTATTATAACAAACACCGCCGAATATTGCAAGATAAAAATTCATACCAAACCCTTTTTTAACTGGCGCAATACCCACAGTATAAAAAGAGATTGCACCCGAAACACTAATCCGGCAGTTTTAGAACAAGTTCTTAATTGTGGGAGCAATAGAATCGGGCAGTGCCGAAGGATTTGTGCGGCGCTGCCCGAGCTGATGCAATGATAATATTTTATTTGTCCAAAACCTCCAAGGCCGCAAGCTTAACGGCTTCACAGAAAATTTCCATAGCCTTTTGCAGTTCCTCAACGGTGGGGAAGGTGGGAGCGATTCTGATATTTCTGTCCATAGGGTCTTTTCCGTAGGGGAAGGTAGCGCCTGCACCTGTCAGTACAACGCCTGCCTCCTTGCAGAGCTGAACCGTTCTTTTCGCCGTTCCCTCCAAGCCGTCAAAGGAAATAAAGTAGCCGCCGTTTGGCTTATGCCAGCTTCCTATTCCCAAGGGAGCGATTTCTTTGTCAAGCATATTAAGAACCGTATCAAATTTCGGTGCAATAATCGCTCTGTGTTTTTTCATATGCTCCTTAATACCCTCAAAATCCTTGAAAAATCTTGCATGACGCAGCTGGTTCAGCTTATCGTAGCCGATAGTCTGATATCCCATCTGCTCCTTTATAAAGCTTATGTTCGCCTCGCTTGCGGCAAGGATAGCCAAGCCGCCGCCCGGGAAGCTTATTTTTGATGTGGAGGTAAATATGTAAACCATATTTTCCCTGCCTGTTTTTTTGCATTCTTCAAGTATATTTAACAGTCGGTCGGGAGTATCGGTCAAATGGTGAACGCAGTAAGCGTTATCCCAGAATATTCTGAAATCGTCAGCCTTTGGAGAAAGATTTGCAAAGCGTCTTACAACCTCGTCGGAATAGGTAATGCCCGTAGGATTTGAATACATGGGAACGCACCAAATACCCTTTATTTCCTCGTCCTTTGAAACCAGATCCTCAATCATATCCATATCGGGACCGTCTTCCTTATAGGGAACGGTTATCATCTCTATGCCCATGCTTTCGCATATCGCAAAATGTCTGTCATATCCGGGGGCAGGACAGAGAAATTTTACATGGTCATATTTTCCCCAAGGCTTTTTTCCCCCCAGCACGCCCAAAAGCATAGCTCTTGCTATATTGTCGTACATCATGCAAAGACTGGAGTTTCCGCCGATTATTATCTCATATCTGCCCACCTCAAGCATAGGCATAAAAAGACGCTTTGCCTCGTAAATTCCGTCGAGAACGCCGTAGTTGCGGCAGTCAATGCCGTTTTCGCTTATGTGAGCGCCGTCAAGGCAGTGAAGCAGCATATCATCGGTAAGGTCAAGCTGCATGGGAGCGGGCTTTCCTCTTGACATATCCAGCTTTAGCCCCAGCGCCTTGTATTCCTCGTATTTTTTTTCAACAATTTCCTTCTCCTGCTTTATCTGCTTTGGTGTTAAATCCTTGTACATATTTTTCCTCCGTTTCTTCCTTTTCCTGTTTTAGCTTTCTCGTTTATTATTAATAACTGTTTTACATATCAGGTACTTATATTAAAATTATCAGCAAAGCGCACAAGGCGAACAAAATGAATGGAAGTTAAAGCATTTATGCCTTAAAGATAATCGTTAATAATTGTTTGATTTAATCGCTAACGCAATAAATGCGGCAATTAAAAGAAATGCTATCTTCTCCATTGTTAATTATTATATTTCAAAGAGACAGAAATTGCAAGTTATTTTTTCTGTTCCTGCAAAAAATAAATCATATTTTGTTGAAAGTGGCGTAAAACCTTGTTCAGAATGTGTTTTTTTGGTAAAAACAGCTAAACGAAGCTTATGGCGCAAGCTTATGTAAACATCGATAGATACTTGGCTTTTTCAACATTAATCTGTATAAAAAGCCATAATTTCTTTAAAAAAAATTAAAAGTGATGTTTTTCTCTTTACAAAGTGAATTTTATGTATTATAATAATAAATAAAAGTTGTTATATGTTTTCAATACCATTGGCTGTTTGAAAAATCGCAGTTCGCATATTTTTTTCAAATGGGTTTTAACTGTTTTTTGCTGCGGCTTCCGTGTCAAAAACGCTCGGAAGGCTTCGGCATTTCTCGGCTTTTTCTTGAAATTATCCTGTATTCGGTAAATTTTTAAGAACTTGTTCTCATAGGAATGGTGCGCAGATTTTCGAGCAAATT
>CANEHP010000151.1 GCA_947427325.1 uncultured Clostridia bacterium
AAGAATTAGTATAACGCTATTTCTGACTTAAAAACGTTCTTGAACGTTTTTAAGCGTTCCGCTGAAAGCGAAACCGACGGGACGCCGTCCCACAGAGAAATAGTACCCAACGTACATTCCATGCCGCATTGCCTCGGTAATTAAATACAGCTGTGTACCTCTGCCAATTTATTCAAGCAAATGCACACAGCTGTATTTGACTTCTGAAACCTGCGTTATCAAAAAAGCCGTGATATGTCTCACAGCTGATTTGACGCCTTGATTCTGAAACTATTTCAAAGACAATCAGTCAATATGATCCTCAATATACTTAACGATATCGCCTACGGTTTTGATGTTTTCTACCTGATCGTCGGGAATTTCAATGTCAAATTCTTCCTCAAAGCTCATTACCAAATCAACGATATCAAGGCTGTCTGCGCCCAAATCGTCCTGAATAACAGCGTCAAGCGCTACCTTGTCTTCCTCCACGTCAAGCTGATCCATAATAATGGACTTAACCTTTTCAAATACCATAATTAAATCTCCTCCAAAAATATTGTTTTTTATTACGGAGCGCTGCTCCGAATTTTTGAAAATCCGAAAAACAGATTTTACAAGCTTAACCAAGTCATCATTTTCGTCCCACTTTCGGAATTGAAAACGAAAGGTTCAATGAGGAACTCCGCCCCCGATTTACGAAAAAATTTCATGGCGACGGTCCGCCGCCTAAAAGGTAAGAGGACATCATATCTTTTAGACTTGCTAAAGCCTATTCTTCAAACATTCCGATTTTCCTGAACCTATTATACCTATTTTCAAGCATAATGTCAATATTAGTTTTGGAAAATCTTGCAACTGCTTCGGATAAATATTCGCCAATATTCGATGCGGTAAGGGTCATATCGTTTTGTGCGCCTCCCATAGCCTCGGAAATTATCCTGTCGCATATGCCAAAATCCATAAGGTCCTCTGCGGTTATTTTCATAAGCTCGCAGGCTTCCTTTTCCCTGCCGGGATCTTTCCATAAAATAGACGCAAAGCCTCTGGGAGAAATAACCGAGTAAAGAGCATTTTCCAGCATTGCAAGCTCATCGCCCACAGCCAAAGCCAAAGCGCCGCCGCTTCCTCCTTCTCCCAAAATAACGGTGATTACGGGAGTGCGCAATGTCATAAATTCCATTAAATTTCGCGCAATGGCTTCGCCCTGTCCCCTTTTTTCCGCCTCAACTCCGCAGAATGCTCCGGGAGTATCTACAAAGCAAATAACGGGACGATGAAACTTTTCCGCCTCCTTTGCAAGCCTTAAAGCCTTGCGGTAGCCCTCGGGATGAGGCATGGAAAAGTTCGTGCGCTTATTTTCCTCTATATTTCTGCCCTTCACCTGTGCCAAAATTGTTACGGGTACGCTGTTAAGGGTAGCGATTCCACCAAGCACGGCGTGATCGTCTCCATAATAGCGGTCGCCGTGAAGCTCAAGAAAATTATTGAAAATAGCGGGAATATAATCGTTTACCGTAGGGCGGTTTTTATGGCGTATCAAAGACAGCCTTTCGGTTGCGGTAAGCTTATTCATATTTTGAAAGCTTCCTTTCCTTTATGTATTGTCATTTATGGGAAAACGAGATTTTTTGGCACAAAGCGCCGTAACGAAAAACAAAGATAAAAAATTTTACGGCATAATTATCCTTACTCTTAGAACTTGTTCTCATAGGAATGGTGCGCAGAAATATTGCTAAAAGACGCCTTATACTAATTCCTTATCATACTGTAAGCTTTGTCTGCTGTATAACAGAGGATTGGTATTAAAGCTTACTCTTTTTCCCTCTCATAATTATGCAGCTTCATAATTCTCGCCAAGGTTCTTCTCATCATAGTTCTTTCAACTATCATATCGGCAAAGCCGTTTTCAAGCATAAATTCAGCCGTTTGAAAGTCGTCGGGAAGCTGCTGCTTTATGGTATCCTGAATTACCCTTCTTCCGGCAAAGCCCACAAGCACCTTAGGCTCGGCAATAATTATATCCCCAAGACTTGCAAAGGATGCGTTTACTCCTCCTGTGGTGGGATCGGTCAATACCGTAATATACAGCTGTCCCGCTTGATTATGGCGGGCAATAGCGCCGCTGGTTTTAGCCATCTGCATAAGAGAAACAGTGCCCTCCTGCATTCTTGCGCCGCCGCTGGCAGTAAAGAGTATGACGGGAAGCTTATTTTTGGTAGCATACTCAAAGGCACGGGTGATTTTTTCGCCCACTACGCTGCCCATGCTTGCCATAAGGAAATTGCTGTCCATTATGCCTATCACGCATTTATAGCCGTGAATTTCACATTCGCCCGTTACCACCGCTTCCTTAGTATCGCACTTCTGCTGCATCTCTCTGATTTTCTTTTCGTAGTCGGGAAAATCAATAGGATTTTTGCTTATCATATTTGCGTCAAATTCTTTAAAGGTATCGGCGTCGGCGGTAAGCTGCAATCTTTCCTGCCAGGTAAGTCTTGCGTGATAGTTGCAAAAGGCGCACACCTTACGGTTTTTTTCGAAATCCTCCATATATGCCACTGTGCCGCAGCGGGGGCATTTAAAAAGCAGATCGTGAGGAATATTCACATCCTCGCCCGATTTATCGGCTTTTTCCGCCGAATTATCATCGTTAAATCTGGCTTTTACAACTTTAAAAAGGTCTTCAAGCAATTAGATCCCACCTTATTGAACATATTTTCAGATTATTTTTATTTGGTTGTCAGCTTTTCTTTGTCAGGTATTTTCTGTTAAGAAAGCCGATATCAAAATTACCCATTTCAAAATCGGGATCTCTCAGCAAATTAAGCTGAAAATCCACATTTGTAATAATTCCCTCTATAAGAAATTCCGACAAAGCCACCTTCATCTTCTGAATCGCTTCGTTTCTGTCCTTTCCCTTAACTATGACCTTGGCTATCATACTGTCATAGTAAGGGGGAATTTCATATCCTTGATAAACCGCCGTATCTATGCGTACGCCAAAGCCTCCCGGCATGTGTATGGATTTTATCTTTCCGGGACAGGGACGGAAGCCGTTTAAAGGGTCTTCTGCGTTAATTCTGCACTCTATGGCATGCCCGTCAATATGAACGTCGGCTTGTGTAAAGCCCAATTCCTCCCCTGCCGCAATCTTTATCTGCTCTTTAATAAGGTCAATTCCCGTTACCATCTCGGTAACAGGGTGTTCTACCTGTATGCGGGTATTCATTTCCATAAAGTAAAAGTTCTTGTCCTTATCTACAAGAAATTCCACAGTACCCGCATTGGTGTAGCCGCAGGCCTTTGCCGCCTTAACTGCCGCCTCGCCCATTTTTCTGCGTAGATCATCGGTCATAATGACGGCAGGGCTTTCCTCCAGCAGCTTTTGGTTTCTTCTTTGACAGGAGCAGTCACGCTCTCCCAGGTATACCACATTTCCGTGCTCGTCTGCAAGAAGCTGTATTTCAATATGCTTCGGGTTTATGATAAGCTTTTCAAGATACACGTCGTCGTTCCCGAAAAACTGTCTTGCCTCCTGCTTTGCTTCGAGTATTTTTTCCTCAAGCTCCCCTTCGTCCTCAATGTTGCGTATTCCTCTGCCGCCTCCGCCGGCAGAAGCCTTTACCATAACGGGATAGCCTATTTCCGAGGCAATTTTTCTTGCCCGGTCAATGCTTGTGACAATTCCGTCAGAGCCGGGAACTACAGGAACTCCCGCCTCCTTCATAGTGCGCTTGGCGTTAGCTTTGTCCCCCATAGCGTCAATAGCCGCCGCCGTCGGACCTATCCATTTTATACCGCATTTATCGCAAAGGCGCACAAATCCGCTGTTTTCCGACAAAAATCCAAAGCCGGGGTGAATGGCCTTTGACCCCGTCACCTCGCAGGCGGCGATAACGGCTTTTGTGTTAATGTAGCTGTCCTTGGTAGCGGCAGAGCCGATACAAACGGCTTCGTCTGCTATCTGTGCATGCATGGCGTTTCTGTCGGCGGTGGAATAAACCGCAACGGTCTTTATACCCATTTCTCTGCATGCTCTGATTATTCTGAGGGCTATTTCCCCTCGATTGGCAATAAGTATTTTACTGAACATTGAAACCTCTTGTTTAAGCGGCAGCGTAAAAGGCAAAAACGGTATTTGTCCGCTGCCGGCTTTATTTTCAGGGCGTCTGAAAGCCCTTGTTTTCGTCCGAAGAAATCAAGCCTGCCTTTACTTAATGGCAAAAGTAATTTCGCCCGAAACGGCCTTTTCGCCGTCAACAGTACAGATTCCCTTTCCCACTCCCACAGGTCCCTTTACCTTGATTATTTCAACTTCTATTTTAAGCGTATCTCCGGGCTTTACCTGACGGCGGAACTTAGCCTCCTTAACGCCGCCGAAAAATCCCAGCTTTCCCTTGTTTTCGGGCATGGCAAGCATTGCCACCGCCCCCGCCTGCGCCATCATCTCAAGCATAAGCACGCCGGGAACAACGGGGTAATCGGGAAAATGCCCCTTGAACCAAAATTCGTCGGGCTTCATATATTTTGTTGCCACAACCCTTTTGCCCGTTTCCATTTCCTCAATGGCGTCTATCAGCAAAAACGGATCTCTGTGCGGAATTATCTCCTTTATTTCCTCCTGCGTCATCAAAGACATAGCTTTATCCTTTCCGAAACGGCTTTACAAATATGTATAAGCCTTTTGTGTTATTTTTCCGAAAATAATTCGGAGCTGTAAAAAAACATACTTTTTTGTGCTGCCGAGAAACTTGGCGCTGATTTTTGGTGCTGATTTATTGTTCTCTAAGAAAACCCGGCAATAATTTACCGGTTTTAAAGAATTTCAAAATTCACAAAATAAAAATCCGCTTCGCCTTGCTCCGCTCCTTTTTTTGCGAACCGATCGGAATTTTCAAAGAAAATTTCGACGCTTTTGAAATTCGTGCTGTCAGAGCAGTGGTGATGAAGTGCGCCCGCTTTCAGGAAAGCTGCGCCGACTTTTCACAGCCCTCATTTTCACCGCCCTTAAAAGTACGATGCTCCGATCCTGCCGTCTGACGGTTACTCCAGTCTAAACAGAGGCTGGTCGTATTCAACCGACTGTGCGTCGTTAACGTAAATCTCCGCCACCGTGCCGTCAAATTCGCTGGTGATCTCGTTCATAAGCTTCATGCTCTCTACTATGCAGACCACGCTGCCTTTTTTTACCTTTGAGCCTACCGAAACAAAGGCGGGCTTTCCGGGAGCTGCCGACGCATAAAATGTGCCTATAATGGGGGATTTAATAACCTTTCCCTTAGGCGCATTGTCCGAAGCGCTCACCGCCCCGCTCTCTGCCGCATTTTCGGCGGCGGGATTTGCCCCGTTTGCTGCGGACAAAAACGCAGGTATGCCCATTGAAGCCGCAGGGGGCATGGGCGGTCTTTTGGAAAGCTTAATGCGGAACTCGTCGGTTTCCACCTCGATCTCGTCCAGCTCAGCATTGTTGATCTGCTGACTCAGCGCTTCCACAGTTTCAAGAAGTTCTTTTTTGTTCATAAATCGTTGTTCCTTTCAGCAAAGTTCATACCGAAATATCTTTGAACCTGTCCGCATAGGA
>CANEHP010000152.1 GCA_947427325.1 uncultured Clostridia bacterium
ACAAATGCGTTATGCTCCTCCTTACATATCATTATTTTTTTAGTGAAGCCACAAATTCATCGTAATTTCTGATATAATCTTCCTCGCTGTAATGCTCGGAAGCCGCCACAAGAAGCACCGCATCAGATGAAAATTCACTTATTGTTCTCCATACGTTATGCCCGATATACAAGCCTTGCTTCGGGTCGTCAAGAACGATCTCTCTTTTATTTACTCCGTCAAAAAGCGACACCTTCATTCTGCCGTGTATGCCGATATACACCTGCTCCAATTTTTTATGGGAATGAAAACCCCTTTCCGCTTCGCTTCCCACATCGTATATGTAGTACAAGCGTTTAATGTCAAAGGGAATTTCCTTTTCCGTCTCGGCTACCACAAGACTGCCTCTGTTATCATCATAGGATTGAAATTTTATCATTTGTATATCCATTGTGCCGTCATACCTTTCTTATGGTTTTTTCAGTTTGCTTTTTATCGCCCTGACAGCTTCAATAGGGTGCGCCGCATAGTGAGCAATTTTAATTAATGTTTTTTTGATTCTGCTGCTGCCGCAATTTTTTAGGCGCTCGGAATATTTACAGTAACTAAACGTTCTGTTCTTTTCCCTTTTAAATCGTCTGAAATCACGGAGAGCTTTTTTCTTGGAAATTACATAAGGATAAGCCTCGTTTTTAAAAATTTCATCAACGTCCTTTTCAAACAGCTCGTTATGCACTGACGGAGAGCTTATTCCCCCTGTCGTGTAATCAATGACCACCCGATCAAAAAAGAAAAATTTCACTCCGTTTCTTAGAAGGCGAAGATTCATTGAATGGTCCTCAATATATCTGTAATGCTCGTCGAATAACCCGTACTTTTCCAAACAATCTCTCGACCGTGCGGTGCAGCTTCCGAAAATAAAATTGCAAGGCGCTATGGAATTAAACAGCTCCTCGGTGCTGTAAGACCGTATTTTATTGATTTGCTCTTCTGACGGCTGTTCCCACAGGTATTCACCGTTTTTATAAACAGCCATTTTTGCGGTTGAAACAAGCGCTCCCGTTTCGTTAAAAAAATCTACCCAATCGGCAATCACTCTGTCGTCATGAAAACGGTCGTCACCGCCGAGGTTAAATACATATCTGCCAACAGAGGCTTTTACAGCACGGTTAAGGGTATACACAGTACCCATATTCCTTTCGTTTGTCAAAAGGGTAAACTTTTTTATCGAACTGGATTTGTTTTCATTAACATAGTCGCAGATACTTTTAGGATCAAAGTTCTCCGAGCCGTCGTCAATAAGGATATATTCAATATTTGGGTATGATTGATTTATTACCGAATTTATGGATTTTATCAGATCTGTGCTGTTATATGAAAGTGAAATAACGGTAACTGTTGAATCAATCATCTTTTTCCGAATCCTTAAAATAATTTGTTACGTAAGCCCGATTAAAACTGCTGTCACAGTGTACGGCAAAGCCGACATTCAAATATTGGACCGGTTTATCAAAAAAGCTGTCGGTAAAAACATATTTCTTAGGCAGCCATGTTCTTAGATCAAGCAGCTTTTTCCTTCCCGGCGGAGCATAGAATTTTCCGTTTTCGGGTCGCACACCGTAACGCTTTTCAATTTCATCATAGCTCAAAAACTCATAATTCAATGCGGAAATCCTTTTGTGATTTTCTTCCGAGTCAACTGTTCTCAACCACTCCATTCCCTTCAAGAAATCCTCAAATCCGAGCCTTGCCGCTTCAGCCATTTTGTGCTGCTGCCTTTTTTCTTTTTCCCTTATTCTTTTTTTGGCAATTTTTTCGGCTTTTTTAAGGTCAAATCCCTTGCAGTGCAAGCTGCACAAATAAAGATAATTTCTCATATTGTAATACTCGGAAGCGGAATTGTACTTACTTTCAAACTTCTCATGCCAAACTCCGACTCCGTTCAAAGTAATTATTTTCAGTCCGCATCTCAACGCATACTCAACATCGTCATACTTCAAAAAAAACGGCAGCGGAAATTGTCCTTCCTCAATCAACCTAAACGGCATACACATAAACCACCAGCCGCCGTAGTTTATATCATTTTCCTTTTCGTTCAATATCAAATTCTCAGTCTCAGTCAAATCCAAAAAATAACCGAAGCCCTTTTGTATGCCGTCTTGCCCAAAATGTCCTCCCGCCTCAAACTGCACGGTGGGCCTGTCTGAAAAAAGCATACTTCCCGCTATCGCCAAGCTTCTGTATTCGGGTTTTACGAACCGCAAAAAATTCAGCATTTTTTGAATTGACACAAAATCTATCTCGATATCATCGTCCATTAAAACAAAGTGGGTAAAACCGCCGATTTTTGCGGCTTCCCTCATTCCTCTTCCAAAACCGCCGCTGCCGCCGCTGTTCGCATTTTCTATCAGTATTACATCATCACTAAAATCCTTATTTGACAACGTTTTTCCGTTGTCCGTCACAATTATTTTATATTCAAAATCACATTGACCTTTCAGCTTTTCCGATAAATAATTTACATTTCTTTTTATATATTCCTCACGTTTATAGGTACAAAAAATTATTGCGCAGTTTACACGGTTTATGGAATCGCTTTCCACAAATACCGAATTATCTCTTACCTCGATTTTTGATATGGCGGTATATTTCTTAATTTTTTCGTAGGGAATGCCATTGAAATAAGTTTCGCCGTAATCAACCGCTCCGCCCCTTCTGCGGCAGTATAACGCCTCCGCTCCCGCTATCCTCGGCTCGGTGGCAAGGTCGAAGAAACGTTCCATTAAAGCTCCTTTTCGGTGATGTCCAACGCCGCCGCAATCACCTTGTCCATGTCAAAATATTTATACGAACCAAGACGCCCGCCAAAAATAACATCCTTCCTATTTTCGGCAAGCCCTCTGTATTTCTCATAAAGCGCATTGTTTTTGTCGTTATTGACAGGATAATAAGGCTCATCACCCTGCTTCCACTTTATTGGATATTCACGGCTGATAACCGTTTTAGGCTGTGTTCCAAACTCGAAATGCTTATGCTCGATTATTCTTGTGTAAGGCACTTCACGGTCAGTATAATTCACAACGGCGCAGCCTTGATGGTTTTCCTCGTCGAGAATTTCCGTTTCAAACCGCAGCGAACGGTATTCCAATGTTCCGAAGCAATATTCGAAAAATTCATCAATGGCTCCCGTAAACACTGTTTTTTCGGCAATATTGGGGTTATCCTTTATAAACTCGAAATAATCGGTATCAAGCCTTACTTCCGTTTTTTCAAGCATTTTTTCGATTATCTTTGTATTTCCGCCTATGGGGATTCCCTGATAGCGGTCGTTAAAGTAGTTGTTGTCATATCTGAATCGCAAAGGCAAACGCTTGATAATAAAAGCGGGAAGCTTATTGCAGGGACATCCCCACTGCTTTTCCGTGTATCCCTTGATGAGTTTTTCATACACGTCTGTGCCGACTAATTTCAGAGCTTGTTCTTCAAGATTTTGCGGCTCTCCGATGTTTAATTCCGCTGTCTGCTCCGCAATTTTTGCCTTTGCTTCGGCAGGTGTTTTTATTCCCCACAATTTGCTGAATGTATTCATATTAAAAGGCAAATTGTATAGCTCGTTATTGTAAACTGCTACAGGCGAATTTATGTAGTTGTTAAACTCGGCGAATTGATTGATGTATTCCCAAATCACTTTATCTGCGGTATGGAAAATATGAGCGCCGTACTTGTGGACGTTGATTCCTTCCACTTGCTCTGTGTAGATATTCCCCCCAATATGAGGGCGTTTGTCTATAACCAAGCATTTATTGCCCTTTTGAGACGCTTCATGAGCAAATACCGCTCCAAATAATCCCGAGCCTACGATTAAAAAATTAAATTCTGCCACCTAATATGCCTCCCTCAAAAATTCCAGCGGACTTTGATTTTCCTCTGTATTTTTTGGGAAATACCTCTCACATTCATTATCGCTTATTCCCATAATTTCACACATAACATCAATTCTCATGCCGCTTTCGGCACACATTGCGCCAAAAGTATCACGCAATACAGAAAAATTTGCATTTCCAATTTTACACTGTTCGCATATATCCAAAAATCGGTTCTCTATTTCCGTCTTGCCGTCAAATTTAGCCGGTACAATTAAATCATCTAACGCCAAATTTCCATATATATTTTGCAATTCACTAATTAAAAATTGGGGTAGATAAATTTTTCTTTTATTGCCGCAGCCAACTTTTAAAAATCCGTTTGGAAAGTCGAAATCCCCGCATTTTAATGCACACAGATCATCAAGCTTGATCCCCGTATTTAAGGAAAGATAAATCCCTTTGTCAATGCGATTTCCCGATTGCTTAAAGCAGGCTGTCAGCGTGTCAAGTTCATCGTTCGCCAATATTCTCATTTCGCCGACAGAAGTAAGATTTTGCATATTAACACGAATGTTACAGCCATGTCCCTCAGCAAAATCAAGTACCAATTGCAACACTCTCAAAATATTTGCTTGTGTTCTGATAGGTAATTCTTCAATCTTTTCTCGAAGCGGCTCAACCCTGATTGACGTCAGCCGCCGACAATCCAAACCGCCCAAAACAGGCTTGATATACTCGCTATAAATGTGTGAAAACCCGTCATAAACCGAAAACTTCATCGAATCCTTTACGGATTCAAAATATCTCTCGGAATAAAAGTCCAATAAATTTTCACTTGTTTTGGTAAAAAACAAATTCCGACTGTTCCGTCTTTCTTCGTCCATAATATCAACCATTTCACTACGAAGATTTTCAAAGCTGTTGAAGTAAAATTGCCGAATAGCTCTTGTGCTGAGTCTGTCCGAGTCTATGCCCGTCCCTTTACAAGCGGTTTTGATTGCTCTCGATACATTTGCCTTATTTGGTACATTTCCACACCTTGTAGTTATAATTGTTCCTCTGAAAATATTATTTTTTCGGCAATATTCCAATAAATCTTCACACAGATTTTTTGGCAAGTATACAATTCTGTCGTAATCAAAAACAATTTTTCCGTCTTTAGCGGCTTCAACCGTGAGCTGCTGCAACTCACTCAGCTTTAATCCCGCACTGCCAATGGATTGCACGATCAAGTACAGCCGCTCGTCATCGGAGCGCTTGACAGCGTTCAAAATTTGCAGATATTCCTCATTGCTCAGCGGCTCTTCTTCGGAACGCTCGGACTGCGCCTTTGTCTGCGAAGGCGCTATCCTTTCCATCCGGTGGGGGCAGCCGATAAATTCCATATACTTGTTTACCCCCGTAACACTCAACTGCACAGCAGTTATCGAGTTTCTTTTTAACTCCTCCGCTCTGTACATTTGAAGTAATTCGGGGGTAATTTTCTTGTTTTTTGCAAACCTTGTAAATTTCCTTGCCTCCCATGCATAATTTTGGCAGGTGCTTTTTGCCAAATTCTTGGAGGCAAGAAAATCTTTGAAGCTGTTAATGCTCTGATACGCTGTATTATTGCTCATTTTCCAGACCTCCCCAATTTATTGCCATACAACGACACATTCACAATTC
>CANEHP010000153.1 GCA_947427325.1 uncultured Clostridia bacterium
GCTCTTGCCCGTGCGGAAATGAAATTGGGGCTTAACATTACGCAGGAGCAGGTGGATCAGCTTGAAAAAAATGTTGATAATATAGATTTTGCCGTTGCCGAAAAAAGAGAAAAGGAAGTAAGGCACGACGTAATGTCCCATGTTTACGCCTACGGACAGGCTTGCCCCGATGCGGCGGGCATTATTCATTTAGGGGCAACCTCCTGCTATGTGGGGGATAATACCGATATAATCGTTATGCGTGACGCTATGAGGATAATTCACAGAAAGCTTGTGAACGTTATCGCAAATTTTGCCGCTTTTGCCGAAAAATACAAGGCTATGCCCTGTCTTGCCTATACGCACTTGCAGCCTGCGCAGCTCACCACGGTGGGAAAGAGAGCCACACTTTGGACTAATGAGCTTTTAATGGACTTGGAGGATCTGGAATACAGAATAAGCAAACTTCAATTATTGGGGCAAAAGGGAACAACGGGTACACAGGCAAGCTTTGTGGAGCTTTTCCACGGCGACGGTGAAAAAATCGACAGGCTGGAAAAGATGATCGCAGAGGAAATGGGCTTTGAAAAGTGCGTTTATGTCAGCGGTCAGACTTATTCGAGAAAAATTGACACTCAGATAGTTAATGTTTTGGCGGGGATTGCCGCCAGCTGCTCGAAGTTCAGCAACGATTTGCGTATCCTTGCCAACTTCAAGGAAATGGAAGAACCCTTTGAGGCTCATCAGATCGGCTCTTCCGCTATGCCCTACAAGCGCAATCCCATGAGAGCGGAGAGAATTACCGCCTTGTCGCGCTATGTTATGATAGATTCTCTTAATCCCGAGTTTACCAGTGCAACGCAGTGGTTTGAGAGAACTCTTGACGACAGCGCCAACAAGAGAATCGCCGTTGCAGAGGCTTTTCTTGCCACAGACGCAATCCTGAATATTATGATAAATATTACGGACGGTCTTGTGGTTTACGAAAAATCTGTAAGGGCAAGAGTTATGAAGGAGCTGCCTTTTATGGCAACCGAAAATATTATGATGAGAGCGGTGGAAAAGGGCGGCAACAGACAGGAGCTTCACGAAGCGCTGCGCCGGCACAGCATAGCTGCCGCCAAGGTTGTCAAGGAAGAAGGCGGAGAAAACGACCTTGTTGACAGAATAGCGGGCGATCCTATGTTTAAGATAACCAAGGAGGAGATATTGGCGGTATTGCAGCCCGAGAACTTTATCGGCAGATGTCCCGAGCAGGTTGACAGATTCCTTTCGGAATGCGTAAATCCCGTTTTGGAGGCTAATAAAGATGTGTTGGGCGAAAAGGCGGAGTTAAGCGTATAAATGTTTTTTAAGGTTTATACTAAATCTCAATAAAAATCAGACAAATCCAACGACCCGGGCGTCCCTGTTCTGCGTCAGCCCGACTTGAAATATCCGCATATTCCTGCGTCGGGACTTCCTTGATCAGGAACGCCCCGCCCGCCGGCTTTGTCTAATTTTAATCGAGAATTAGTATTAAACGGAAAAAATTTAAGAAAAATTTTTAAGAGCTACAAAGTATATTGACTTATCACAAAAAATTTAATATAATATATAAGGTTATTTTTTAATTTGGGGCATTTTCCCTAAAAAAAGAAACGGAGTGAAATTTGAATTGAAGAGAGTAAAAAAACCCGTTTTCTTTGTAGTAGCAGGCTTGATTATCGCATTTGCGGTTTTTGCGTCCTTGGGTATCCACACCTATTACGGTGATATCACTACTACATGGATTCGCGGATTGACGGATATCCGATGGGGCATCGATATCAGAGGCGGCGTTGATGTAACCTTTGCGCCTCCCGAGGGAACAGATGCGTCTAATGAGGATATGGACGCCGCACGGTCTATTATTGAAACCCGTATGTTAAACAACAACATTACCGACTACGATATTTATGTGGACTACAATGCACATCAGATTATTGTCCGCTTCCCATGGCAGTCCGAGGATTCTGACTTTGATCCCGAGGCTGCGGTTAAGGAGCTTGGCGAAACGGCTATGCTTTCCTTCAGAGAGGGCAGGCGTTCCGATATAGAGGATGGCAAGACATATGAGGATTTGCCTTTAGTATTAAACGGCAAAGATGTTAAAAATGCAACTGCCCAATATAATACGCAGGACAAGCAGTACGAGGTTGCACTCGAGCTTGAGGAAAGCGGCGTCGAAGCGTTCAGCAACGCCACGAAAAAGCTTGCGGGAAAAGGTTATATATCTATTTGGATGGATGATAACTTTATAACCGAGCCTAAGGTCAATGTTCAAATTGCCAACGGTTCGGCAACCATAAGCGGCTCCTACACTGCCGAAACGGCTAAGGCGCTGGCAGATAAAATTAACGGCGGCGCTTTGCCCTTTAAGCTTGAAACCTCTAACTTCAGCACTATCAGCCCTACTCTCGGTGAGGGCGCAAGAGACGCTATGGCTTTGGCGGGACTTATCGGATTTGCGTTTATAGTCATTTTTATGATCGCAAAATACCGCCTGCCCGGCTTTATCGCTTCTGTTGCCCTTCTCGGTCAGGCAGCGGGAACATTTGCGGCTATTACCGGATTTTTCTCCTTTAACGAAAGCTTTACGCTGACTATTCCGGGTATTGCGGGTATTATTCTCGCTCTGGGCATGGGTGTTGACGCAAACGTTATTACCGCCGAGCGCGTCAAAGAAGAAATCAGTGCGGGCAAATCGGTAAACGGCGCAATCAGAACGGGCTATAAGAGAGCCTTCGCCGCTATTTTTGACGGCAATATCACAATGATCATCATTGCAATGATTCTGATGGGAGCATTCGGTACAAGCGACAGCTTTTGCGGAATTTTGTTCAGTCCCATATTCACTTGGTTCGGTGCGTCTACGGAAGGCACTATTTACTCCTTCGGCTATACCCTGGCGGTGGGCGTTATTTTGAACTTCCTGTTCGGAATTTTGCTTTCCAGACTTATGACTATGTCTTTGTCTGAATTTAAGGCGTTCAGAAAGCCTGCTCTTTACGGAGGTGTTAATAATGAAAAGTAAAAAGGTTTTAGACATCTACGGAAAGAGAAAAATATTCTTTATTATACCCATAGTTATAGCTGTTGCAGCAATTATTGTAGCTCTTGCTGCAGGCATTGAGGTAGCTATTGAGTTTAAGGGCGGCACGCTTATGAATTACAGCTACACCGGCGATATTGACACAGAGGCTCTTAAATCCGCAGCAGAGGGATTAGGTCATGGAACCGTTAATGTGAGTACGGGTTCTTCCATTGATTCCTCTACAAATACAGTCACCTTGTCCTTTGCCTCTAACAGCGGACTTACGGCAGACGTACTAAAGGAAATTTCGGATAAGTTGGAGGATCAATTTAAGGATAATCAGCTTGTCGGCTTAAACAGTCAGGATGTTAAGCCGTCGTCAGGCTTGAATTTCTTTGTAAAATGTCTTGTGGCTGTACTTTTCTCGTTTATTCTGTTGGTTGTTTATATAGCATTCAGATTTAAGAAAATCGGCGGTATATCAGCGGGCGTATTTGCTTTGGTTGCACTGATGCATGATATTATTATAGTATTTTCTTCCTTTATTTTCTTCCGTTTGCCTATTGACGCTAACTTTATGGCGGTTATTCTGACGATTTTGGGTTATTCAATCAATAATACGATCGTAACCTATGACCGTATTCGTGAAAACAGAACGCTTTACGGCAAGAAAATGGGCTTGGTGGAACTGATGAACACCAGCGTTACACAAACTATGACTCGTTCCATAAATACAACCATTACAACTGCTTTTGCAGCGTTGGCAATATGTGTTGTAGCTTGGATTTGCGGAGTAACTTCCATAATCAGCTTTGCATTCCCGCTTTTAATAGGGCTTGTGGCAGGTTTTTATTCATCGGTATTTATGTCCGGCTCAATGTGGGTTATGTGGCGTCTGTACAGAGATAAACTCGCATCTGTAAAGAAATAAACTATCTCAGAGCCCGACAGTTATGTTGGGTTCTGTTTGTCTGTAATTCGTCTTAATTGTTTTATTTGCGGATAGGTTGGTATACCGAGTATTTTTATGAAAAGTGTGTACAGCGAAGGGAGTAAACCCATGAGGATAGGTGCGTCAACAGCTTGCTTTTATCCTTTAGAAACCGAAAAAGCCTTGAAGCGGTTAGCGGTGGCGGGTATAAAAAACGCTGAAATATTTTTTAACGCCGACTGTGAATTATCGGGAAAAATATTTGATGAAATAAAGGAAACCGTTGAAGAAAACGGTTTATCAATTCTTTCGGTTCATCCCTATACAAGCGCAGATGAAACCATGTCGCTTTTCGGAGATTATCCCCGGCGGTTTGACGCTATGATGGATACCTACAAAAAATATTTTGAGGTAATGAGCTTTTTGAGGGCAGATGTATTTGTGCTTCACGGCGCATTGAAAAGTGCGGTAGTTTCCGATGAGCTGTATTTTGAGCGTTATTTAAAGCTTTTTGAAGAAGGGAAAAAGTTCGGAATCACGGTAGCGCAGGAAAATGTAAGTTACTGTAAAAGCGGAAGCAGAGAGTTTATTGCACTTATGAAAAAGACGCTGGGAGAAAACTGCGGCTTTGTTTTAGATGTAAAACAGGCGCTTAGAAGCGGTTTGACGGCTTTTGATATTCTTGAGGTGCTGGGAAAGAGCATTGTTCATTGCCATTTAAGCGATTATAACGACGAAATGGACTGCATACCTGTGGGAAAGGGAAACTTCGACTTCGGAAAATTCAAGGATATGCTAAATAAGATAAATTACAGAGGGAATATTATTTTAGAATTATATAAAAACGGCTATGAAAGTGTTGATGAAATTAAAAACAGCGTAGCTTATATGGAAAGGTTCTTTTAGGAGGTGTCAACTATGAAATGTCCCGAATGCGGATATGAAGACAGCAAGGTAATCGATTCTCGTCCCACCGAGGATAAAATTCGCAGGCGCAGAGAATGCTTAAAGTGCAAGGCAAGATTTACAACCTATGAGGTAATAGAAAATATTCCTCTTATGGTTATTAAAAAAGATGATTCAATCGAGCCGTTTAACCGTCAGAAGCTGATAGACAGGGTTCTCAGGGCGACAATAAAAAGACCTGTGAAGCTTGAAACCGTTGAAAAAATGGTTGATGAGATAGTAAACGATCTTAAAAACAAGCTGCAAAGGGAAGTGTCCAGTGATAAAATCGGGGAAGCGGTTCTTCATAAGTTAAAGGGAATCGATCATGTTGCTTACATCAGATTCGCTTCCGTTTACAGAGACTTTAACGATGTTGACAGCTTTATGAAGATAATTTCCGAGCTTTCAGAAGAGGAAGACTAAGAGAGTTGTGCATTTTTTACAAAAAATGCTTAAGCTGTGGTCAGCTGTTTGAATAATTTTTTTGAGAATTAGGTGTTGACAAACAGAAATAACAGTGATATAATATACAGGCACTCAAGAGAGCGGGAAAAAAGTCAAAAAACCGAAA
>CANEHP010000154.1 GCA_947427325.1 uncultured Clostridia bacterium
AAAATTTTAACACACGATGTGTTCAGTCATTTGCCCAAAGCCGACGCAAGGAGGCATCGGCACCAAAGCAAATGACAAAACGAAGCAGGCGGCAAAATTTGCCGAAAAGATGCATGCCGAGCTTTATGTGAACACGCTCTAATATTATTTGTATTTGATGTCGCTGTATTCTTTGCTTTTCATACTATTTTTTAATCGGCTTGTAAAAACGGGCTGCGCCATGAATTTATGAAAAAATTCCGAGCGCTGCCCTCATTGAATTTGGAACAGCTGCCGAGCTTTTTACCGATATCAGCCGGTAACAGCCAATCTTTTTCCAACTGCCTTTGTAATAACCAATGCGCAGAAGAAGGCGGCAGCTACGCTTGCAATGTCCTTTATCAGAAAAGGTGCGGATACAAGAAAGAATGAGTTGATAAAACTATCTCCAACAATCAAGCTGTACTGCAATGTTCCGCAAAGGTGACACAGTAAAAGTCCGACGCAGCCCGTGGCAATTTTAAGCGCCTTATATTTTAAAGGCAGTCCGCACAAAACCGCCAAAAACAGAAATCCGTAAATGAATCCTCCCGTAAGCCCCAAAATATGGGAAAACCCTCCGCAAAAGCCCGCTAAAACAGGAACTCCCACAGCAGCCAGCAGGATATACACCAAAACGGCAGCAAATCCCTTTTTCCAACCCAGGAAATATCCGCAGAGTGCGACCGCAAAGGTTTGAAGAGTAATGGGAACGCCGATGGGAAGCGGTATTGAAATTTGCGACAATATTGCCAAAACAGCGGCAAAGACTCCCACCAATACAATATCCAAAATCTTAATTTTTCTTTTGTTCATACACGATTCTCCTTAATCCTTGTTTTTTTATATTTACATTTGTTACTGTCGGCATTAGGGATTGTTTGAAAATAGAGGGAATGTGGGATTTTCGACCCAAAATGGTTAGATTCAAGGAAAAAACGCAGTCAAACCAACGTTTGACGAGGCTTTTTGACGCAGAAGATGACCGTTTTGGGGTGAAAAAACGGCGTTCCCGATTGTTCAAGCAAGCCCTAAAGCCTGACAGAAATTTCACCCGAGTTTAAAAGCTCCCTGCCTTCATCGGTAACGACCACAAGCTGCCCCTTATCGTCTATATCCACAGCTTCGCCGCTTCTTTCAACGCCGTTCTGAATAAAATGAACCTCTTTTCCCAAAACCAGCGAGTGAGCCTTATAATCCTTTAAATTTTCTTCTCTGCTTCTTTTTAAGCAGCGGTACAGCTGAGTAATAACCTCCGCAGCCACACGGCTTCTTGAAAGATTTGTGCCCAAGGTTCCCGCCTTATGCTGTATCTCCTCGGGAAAATCCTCGTTTTTGAGGTTGATTCCTATTCCCACCACCACACTGTCTACAGTGCCGCTTTCAATGTCCGTGGTGGCTTCCGATAATATCCCGCAGATTTTTTTGTCGTTTAAATAAACATCGTTTACCCATTTTATCATTGGCTTTTTGTCGGTAAGCTTTTCAATGGCGGCGCAAACCGAGCAGCCGGCGCATACTGTAAATAAATCGGGATTTTCCCCAAATTGGCTTTTGCGGAAAATGACGCTCATATAAAGACCCGCTTTATCGGGAGAGTAAAAGCTGTTGCCCCTTCTTCCCCTGCCTGCCGTCTGATGCTCGGCTATAACCGCAGTGCCGTTTTCCGCACCGTCGGCGGCTGATTTTTTAGCATAGGTATTGGTTGAGTCCACCGATTTTAAAACGATAATCGTATTGGTTTTAAGTTCATCGGGAAGATAGTTCCGTATTCCGTCTGCGGTTAATATATCTCCCGCTTTTATAAGACGGTATCCTCGGTTTCTCACCGCCTCGATTTCGCAGCCCTGATCGGCAAGGACTTTCATAGCCTTCCACGCGGCAGTTCTGCTTACCCCTAAGCTGTCACCCAGCTCCTGTCCCGAGACGTACCTGCCTTCGTTTTTTTCCAAAATATCAAGAAGCTTTTCCTTTACTGTCATACTACCCTCAATAATTCTCAAAAAGAAATGTGCCGTTTTTTTCCTTATCATTTTATCACCGGTTGCTTAATTTGTCAACTGCTTTTTTTGCGTAGTTAACAAATTAAAGGTTGTTGCTGGGTTCTACTTCCAAAATCGTAAAAAAGAAAAAATAAAAAAGTTACAAAGAAAAGAGCAGAAAAACAAAAGAATAAAGCATTTTGTTTCAACAGCCGCTACAAACCCCAACAGCAAAACAGTTTTAAAGACCGCACAAACGGACATCGAAAGCAAATTCGCCAAGTGTTCGGGATAGCGGAACATTTTTGTATAGCGGGCAAGCTGTTCATCGGAAAGACTGTCAAAACTCTCGCTTCGGCAGTCGCAGATAAAGGCAGGGCCGCAGATGAAATCGACCATAACACCGTCCTCGTTTTTTACACTTCGTTTTTGCATCATACCGTTGATCTTGCCCTCGTCGTTGCAAACGATACATACCTGTTCCTCAAAGGGGTAAAAGGGTTCGATCAGACCGTCAACAACTTTCTGCAAACTTTCAAGAGAAGTGCCGATTTCAGCGGTTCGGGCGAGCTTGCCCGGTTCCAGCAGTACCACTTTGATTTTCTTTTCCTCACCCATAGCAAAAATCTCCTTTCATCGTTCAAAATCACGGCTGCGCTCATTTGACCTTGCGGAGAAATCTACCCCGACAAGGGAATCGCTGTCGAGGATATATTCGCTGTTGTTCCAGCGGGATTCCACCAAAGCCTCAGCTTCAAGGCGAGAATCAGCCTCAACCTCAACAGTCTTTTGCAGAGTTTCGGTAATCGTGACCTCATAGGTTTTCATCGTTCTTTGCTCCTTTCTTTTCGCTTGGTAATGGAAAGTCCGAGCCGATACTGCACAGATTGGCATAGCGGGGCTTGCCGTTCCGATCCTGCCCGACGAACACGACATTGTGATAGGGATAGCTCTCATAGAGCCGTCCCGTACTGATACAAAAATCTATCAGGTCATAGTCAATCCCTCGCCCATGTAGATATTCGACGGCGTGGGTGGCACAACGGTTCGCCTTTGGCAGAAGCAAAACCTTTTCTTTCGGCTTGCTAGGCGCGGGGGTATAGGTCGGCGGCGATACCGCAACATTCCCCATAATCGTTTCGACCGCCTGCGTAAAGGGCATTTCTTTGACCTTGATAAGATAGTCCAGCGCAGAATAGCCGCCGATTCCACGAGAAAACCAACACCATTTACCGTTTGAGATTTTCAGGCTGTCGTGTTCGCGGGTGCAGTAGGTGTTACCGCCGAAATGAATAAGCTCCTGCGGCTCGTAGCTTTTCAGATAGGTCAGCAAGTCCATTTCACGAGCTTTCTCCACCACCTCCGGCGGGAAATATGGCATACTTTTTCACCTCCGTTCTGATATAGAAAAAGCCGAGGGGCTTTCATTAAGAAAACCTCTCGGCTATGTAAGTTTGTGCATATAATTTTAGATGTTTATATGCAGAAAAATATTTAGTTGTTCAGATCATTACGCCATAGCAGGCTTGCGGGCTTCGATATACAAATCAATATCCTCAATAATATAGTTTGTACCTGTCGTGTGCAGAGCTTCATAGCAAGAGTAAACATACTCCCATACACGGTAACGGCTGAAAAGCTCTGCAAGCTGTTTGCCCGTCAAATGCTTTGCTAACTTATACTGCTCAGCACAGTAAATCATAAATTTTCCTTGACTGCTCATACCCATAATTTAATAGTCCTCGGCTAACAGAAAATCCGTCAAATGCACGATCTTCACGCCATTGATATTGCCTGCGGCAAGCTCATCGAGCGTTACGACATATTTAGGGTAGTGATCCTTGATTTCAAGCAAATTGGCAACCTCGCGGTCGGATTCCTCCGGCAGATTGCGGCACACCTGAACATAGATACGCTCGTCACGCCGTACCGCCACAAAGTCGATTTCTTTCGTTTCGTTCTTGCCGATATACACCTCATAGCCTTTTCTGCGAAGCTCAAAGTACACGATGTTTTCCAGCATTGCGGCAACAGATTTAGGATTGAAGCCCATCATGCAGTATTTCAGAGAAGCATCCGCAAGATAGAATTTCTCCTGCGTTTTCAGCACGGATTTGCCTTGCAGGTCGTAACGCCGGTAACGGTAGATCACAAAGGCTTTTTCCAGCCATTCCAGATAGTTGTATACCGATTCCACTGAGAGGGAACGCCCCTCGCTTTTCAGAAACTTCACGATGGCGTTAGCGGAAAAGGTCTTGCCCACATTTTCAACGATATACTTTACAACACGATTAAACAGGTCAAAATTCGTGATATTGTGGCGTTTCGTTATATCGCCGGTGATAACGGAATTGTAGATACCCTCAACGATCTGATACGCTGCGCCCTCGTCAAAATTGCTCAGCGCAACGATTGGAAATCCGCCCATGCGGATATATTCGGTTAGCAATTCTTTCGGCGTGCGTCCGCTTGCCTTTTTGAACTCCATATACTCGGCAAAGGACAGCGTAAACACGGGAATGGAAATGTACCGCCCCGTCAGATAGGTGGATATTTCACTTGACATCAGTTTGGAATTGGAGCCGGTCACATAAATATCGGTATCGGCGTTTTCAAGCAGGCTGTTGACAGCCTTTTCCCAGCCGGTGACTTCCTGCACTTCGTCGAGCAAAAGATAATAACGCCCACCCTCGGTCATTTTTTCCTTGATACTGTTATACATATCTTTGTCGGTCATACCCTCGTCAAAATCTTCCGAGGTATAACGCATACTGATAATGCGATCAGCGGGAACACCGCTTTTTATCAAATCTTCCTCAAGCATTTCTAAAATCGTGGATTTTCCGCAGCGGCGAATACCCGCGAGAATTTTCACCAACGGTACATCACGGTAGGTTTTCAGCATTTCTAAATAGTGGGGTCTAACGATCATGATATCGCCTCCTTTGCTATTAGTATATCCAAAAATAGGTGCGCAGTCAATAGTTCTTGCTTGAATTTCGAAAAAACTTTCTTTTTATAGAGAGTTTTTCTGTGCTGAACCGTTTTCGGTATGTAAAAAGCGGCACAGGTCAATCCCGTACCGCTTATGCCGGAATGTTCAATTTAATGCCCCGACCTTTTTCAAATACGAAATACAATCGGTATGTCCTCTGAAATATAACCGCCGGCGTTCCATGTCGTCGAGCCTGAACCGCAGACGGAAATACTCGGTCAGAACCTCGTGTTCTTCGGGGGTCAAAGAAATTCCGCCGCTGCCGTCCATGACCTTGCCGATAAACGGATTGTCAGCTTTCAGCTTTGAAATCTGCTGATACAGAGCAGCATAGGCTTCGTCCGTCTTTTTGAAATCCGCAATCGCTTCGTCCTCAATCTCGGCAAAAGATTCTTCGATCCGCTGTGCCAAATCGGTATAAGAGCTGTTGTCGCTCATTTGAAATCACTTCCTTATTTTTTTTATTATATATC
>CANEHP010000155.1 GCA_947427325.1 uncultured Clostridia bacterium
GATATTTTTCATTTGCGCCTGCATCCTGTGGCAAACTTTAATTGGGGGAGCAATAACTATATAATTTCACTTAAATTTAATGCACTGATAAGACCTCTTACGGAAGATGTGATTATATCGCTGTGAACGCCCGCACCCCAAGTAATAACGCCGTTCTTGTCGGATATTTCAACATAGGAGATTGCTTTGGATTTTGACGTCCTGTTAAGGGCGTGTTCGCTGTAGGAGTTTATTGTAAAGGAAATGTTCAGGCATCTTCTTAATGCGTCGCTTACTGCGTCAAGTCTGCCGTTGCCTCTGCCCGAAATAACCCTTTCGGTATTGTTTTGTATAACAGTAAGCTTTGCCTCGTACTCGTCGCCCTGGACAAAGTGTACCTCCTTAAATTTAAGAGAGGTTTCCGCATTTACAAACTTATCCATAAAGGCGTTGTAAATCTCATCGGGCATAAGCTCCTTATGCTGCTTGTCGGACAAGTCCTTTATTGCATATCCCACCGTTTCACGGAATTTCGGGGGCAGGTCGATTCCGAACTTCTTTTGCAGAAGATAGCCGATGCCGCCCTTTCCGCTTTGGCTGTTGATACGGATAACATCGCCGTCGTACTGTCTGCCTATGTCCTTGGGATCAATGGGCAGGTACGGAACGGTCCAGTGGGGAACATCGTTTTCCTCTCTCCACTTCATACCCTTTGCTATTGCGTCCTGGTGAGAACCCGAGAATGCGGCAAAAACAAGTGCGCCGCTGTAGGGCTGTCTGTCGTAAACCTTCATACAAGTCATTTTTTCATAAACGGAAATCATTTCGGGCATATTGCTGAAATCAAGTCCCGGGTCAACGCCCTGGGAATACATATTAAGACCCAATGTGACAATATCCACGTTGCCCGTTCTTTCGCCGTTTCCGAAAAGCGTGCCTTCAACTCTGTCCGCACCTGCCAGCAGACCCATTTCCGTATCCGCAACGCCGCAGCCCCTGTCGTTATGGGGGTGTAGGGAAACTATTACATTTTCTCTTTTATAAAGGTTGTCGCACATATATTCAACTTGACTTGCGTAAACATGAGGCATTGACAGCTCAACGGTAACAGGCAGATTTATGATAACCTTGTTTTCGGGTGAAGGCTCCCATATCTTCAAAACCTCGTTGCATATTTCAAGAGCAAATTCCGGTTCCGTACCCGTAAAGCTTTCGGGAGAATATTCGAATTTAAAATTACCCTCGGTGTTCCCGGCATATTCCAAAAGCAGCTTTGCTCCGCTTACTGCAATGTCGATAATCTCATTTTTCGGTTTTTTGAATACCTGCTCCCGCTGTGCCACCGAGGTGGAGTTATAAAGGTGAACCACAGCGTTTTTCGCTCCCTTTAACGCCTCGAAGGTTTTTTTAATGATATGCTCACGGGACTGTGTAAGCACCTGAATCGTTACATCGTCGGGAATAAGCTTTCTTTCGATAAGCGTGCGGCAAAATTCGTACTCCGTTTCGGAAGCGGCGGGGAAGCCTATTTCGATTTCCTTAAAGCCGATTTTGACAAGGTACTTAAAGAACTCCAGCTTTTCCTCCAAATCCATGGGAACTATCAAGGCCTGGTTGCCGTCTCTCAGATCCACGCTGCACCATACGGGGGCTTTGTCGATATGATCCTTTTCCGTCCATTTAAAGCAGGGGTAGGGGGGCATAAAATAGTTTCTTGTGTACTTTTCGGTGTTTTTCATAATAATGTCCTTTCTCTGTGTGGGGAAGGCAATGATTTAAGTGGAACAGATAAAGAAAAATCCAAAACCTTTTAAAACAATAAAACCCGTCTCCTTTAAACAAAGAGACGGGGAAAATCCTCGCGGTACCACTCTTTTTAGCGTGCATAGTATAAAAACACGCTCACCTTAACCACATCAATCAATGTGTTACTCTGTAACGGGAGTACCCGTTCAAACCTACTGCTGTTCAGCCGACTGCTCAAGGGCGAGCTATTACAACTCCGCTTTACCGTTTCGCATCAGACAACGGCTTTCTGAAAAAGCAGAGCTGCTTTTTTCCCTGTCATCGCATTTCACTTTAAATCATTATATGGGATTTTTTTTAATTTGTCAAGGGTTTTCGAAAAAATTTTTCGGCAGTAGACAGATTACATAAAATACGGTAAAATAAAAAAGCCGAAAACAAACCCAACCTTTATTAAAAAATTCACGTCTTACGGTTGAAGCTTCACAGTAAAAGGAAAGGAAATGCGGACGATGAACGGTTTTAAGGATAAAAGCGACGGCGTTTTAGTGGAAATGACCCTGCTTGGAAACAATAATGCCTTTGAGGAGCTGGTTATCCGTTATGAAGGCAAGGTAAAGGGTACGGCGTACAAGGTTACAAAAAACAGGTTTTCTGCGGAGGACGCTTCTCAGGACGCCTTTGTTTGCGCATGGATAAGGCTGGACAGCTTAAAGGACAGATCCAAATTCGGCTCATGGGTTTGTTCTATTGCCAAAAACTGCGCTTTAAGTATAGTAAGGCGTTACTCCCATGCTTATGCGGACATAAGCCTTGAGACGCTGGAAAACGTCGTTCCTTCGGAAAGCTGCAATTATGCCGATATTGCAGCTCCTTACGGGCAGGACGCAGACCTTTGCGAAGCCCTTGAAGCGTTATCCGAAAAAATCCGTGAAACCGTAAAGCTGCATTACTTTGAGGAAATGTCGGTGGAGGATATCGCAAAAAAGCAAAATATCCCCCCCGGCACGGTAAAATGGCGGCTTGCCGAGGGTCGGAAAAGACTCAGAAAGGAATACGGCGTTATGGAAAACAGCAGCAGCGGCACTATGGTTCAAAAGGTTATGGATCAGGTAGAACAGCTTAAACAGTGGAATTATAAAAAAGATAAAACAGGCTTTGAAAGCGTGTACAGACAGCTTTTAAAAAATGTTGAGGATTTAGAGGAGAGCCCGCAAAAGCAGCATGCCATGGCTGAGGTTTTGGCAAGAGGGTATTGGTGGCTTGACGGGAAAAACAATGACGAGATGTTTCAGCGGATAAAATCAGCTGCCGAAAAAAGCCTTAACGAGGATATTATGTCCTTTGTTGTCTCTGCCGAATGGAATAAATATAAAGGCAATGAGAGAAGAGAATATATGGAAAATGTTCAAGCTCCCTATCTTATTCAAAAGGGCTTTAAGGAATCCTTAAGCTATTTGTATTTTTGGCTTGCTTATGAGTGCGTAGGGAGCGAGCAGCTTGAAAAGGGAATCGGTTACTTTAAAAGAGTGCTTGATCTTTTACCGAAAAGCCATGAGTACCATGCTGCGGCATCAGGGGCGGTGCGTATTGAGGAAAGAAGGTTTCGTGAGGGAAAAGCTCCTTATTCTTGCGGGGCTTACGGAGCAATGCTTGAATATAAGGATAATAAACTGCTTGTTCAGCACGGTCCGGGAGGATACACACGTGGCGGTGTTATATACAGTGCAATATTTTATAACAGCGCTTGCTGCGACAGTATTATTTATGACGAAAGATTAAAAGAGGGAGAGAGCTTTACTTCCTCCAACGAGAGCATGAGGCTCGTTCAAATAAAGGACGGAAAAATTACTGTTCCCTCTGAGGAAGGATTCAATGTCACCCGTAAAAGCAAAAATGCAGCTGTACAAACTCCCGGCGGAGCTTATGAAAACTGTATTTGTTATGTGTTCAAGGGGGACTATTTCGGACTAAAATACTGTGAAACCTATTTCTGCTGCGGAGTGGGCATAGTTAAGCAAATTGTGGAAGGAAACGGAAAAAGGGAGGAGTGGCAGCTTTTAAAATGCAGAATAAACGGCGGAGACGAAATAATACCCTTTGCCGAGGGAAACCGCTGGGAATACTGCTTGGTGCAGGATAGGGACAAAAGTCTCGATGCGGAAAATGTATTCGAGATAGTCCATTCCGACGGAGGGAAGGCGGTGATTTCCTCTTACAGCTATATCAGAGAGAATTGATAATATCAAAGGATAAGCCGATACCGCATGGTTACTGCCGTGCGGTATCGGTTTTGCGTTCTTTTTTCTCACCCCCGGAATCCGTATTTTTGTGAAACAGCTCCCTGCACCCCACAAAAATCAGCAATCCCCCGAACAGCTTCTGCAAAAATCCCACGTCTATATGGGCGGCAATAAACGCCCCCAGAAGAATGCCCAAAATACCGCCGGGCAAAAGCCTTAAAAGGGTCTTCCAGTTTATAAGACGGTTTTTTTGGTGGATTATCAGCGACACCAGCGCTACGGGCAAAAAGAAAAGCAGATTTACACCCTGTGCGGCGATCTGATTTGTATCGGTAAAAACCGTAAGATAAATGATCAGCACAAAGCCGCCGCCAAAGCCCATTGAAGCGGCAATTCCCGAAAGCAATCCTATTATAACATTCATATTTTACTTTTCACTTCATCATTATTCTGAACGCCGCAAACAGCATTACGCCGCCGAAAATCCGTCTTAAAAGGGAATTGGGTATCTTTTTAAGCAAAACCGCCCCTATAACCGCCCCGATAATGCCGTAAGGGATATACTGCCACGACAAGCCGAAGTCCAGCTTATCACCCAAAAGATAGCTTAAAGTGGTGGCAATGCTCAGCAGGAATATCAGCGCCACCGAAGTGGCATGGCTTTTTTTGGGTTCAAGGTTTGAGCTTTCCAACAGAGGAACTGCCGCCACACCTCCGCCCGAACCGAATAAGCCGTTTAAAAGTCCGCATAATGCTCCCATAAAAAATTTTTTCATACAAAGCTCCAAAGGTCAATAATGGAATTATTTTTTGCAGCGGGAAAGATATTATTCATGGTGTGGAAAAAATAGGTATCCTGTAACTGTATGATAATACATTCAATTCCGTAAGCTTTGATTTTTTGAGTAAAGAACGTCGTCATTTGAAAAAACGGCTCTCGAAAAAGCGGTTATAAGCCGCTTCCTCAAAAGCCGTCACATAATACGATCACAAAGTCTTTAAATAGTCCATAAAGCTCGTCTTATTTTCAAGAGCGGTAGTTGTGGGTCTGCCTAAGTCGCTTCTTGCGCCGATGGAACATTTCGCCTCTATTAAGCATAGCCCGCCGCCGTTTTTTGCGGCTGCAAGCTCCTTGTCCAAATCGTTAAAATTATCAACGCAAACAGCTTTTGCATATCCGCAGGCCCTTGCTATGGCGGTAATGTCTATTTTCTCCGCCACCGTGGGCATCCCCCCCACCGTTTCATGCGCTCCGTTGTTGATTACTATATGAATTAAATTTTCGGGAGAGGTTGCGCCTATAACCGCCATGGCTCCCATGTGCATTAAAGCCGCTCCGTCGCCGTCTATGCACCATATTTTTGTGTCGGGCTTGCTTATTTCAATACCAATACCGATAGAGGAGCTGAGAAACAAAGATCCACCAGAAAGACACTCTATATAAATGCTATCAACTAACAAAAAGAATATATAAAAAATCACT